>NZ_JALGBR010000010.1:0-215336 GCF_022808535.1 Acinetobacter sp. NIPH1876 | reverse complement strand
TACCATTCAATCAATGAAATATTTTCGATTGATCAACCAGTAAAAATCCACACAAGTTGTTCTTCTATTCTCTTAATGATCTTCTCGATGATTCGTCATCATCAAGCTAGGTCGGCTATATTACTCTCAATTTCTTAAAAGTCAACAGGTAATTTAGATATTTAGCAAACTTATCAATCATCCCAAGAATCTAACCTTTCTAGCCAAATCCTTGTTTCTCAACAAGTTTTTATCTGCATCACCGCCGATGGATGTGCATTCTACAGTATTTCAGGTCAGGTGCAACCCCCTTTTTCAAATTATCTTAAATTATTGCATCAAGCGCCTATTTTTTGAACTGAACAGTTACTTTTAATGCTTTTTCTTTGTGTTTAAGAACTTTTTTTAAACAATTAAGTCCAGTAGAATATGTCTCTTGCTTCACATTTTTTGGCACTTTTGATTGAAAATACGGTTTGCTGGTAAAAAGGCTCGATATTTATTGCTTGCTGCATCTTTTGCTGCGAGCCCGCTTTGCTATGCGATATCAACGCATAACTTTTATGAATTGGCTTTATCAATATTAAGTTATAGCAAATGGTCCAACACAAATCGTCCAACCATTTGTGTTATTGACAATCAAGATGCTGCGAATCAGTTCCAAAGTAATATTCGTCAGCTTGCTTATGAATATCAAGTTCAGGCAGTCAGTGCTAAAGACTTCCCTAAAACAGAATGTCATGTAGCTTATTTCACAACAACATCGCCGCAACAACAGCAAAACTTGATTCAAGCCTATCCATCCCGATCGTTGCTTTCATTAAGTACCAATAACCCGGCCTGTGAAATTGGCAGTATTTTCTGCCTATATAATAAGAAGACCTTTTCTACGTTTAAGGTAAATTTGGATGCGTTAAGTTATTCCAAAGTGCATATTGATCCTCGTGTTTTACTTTTAGCAAAGAATGCAGGGTGAACAGGATGATTTCTAATTTATATCAATCAACTTCCTTGCACGCCTTATTCCGTAAGTCGCAGTTTGCGATCTTTGCAATTACTTTCGTAATTTGTTCTTTTACATTTGCCACAATTTCCATGTTCACGATGGAAACCTATGCAAAACAAAATTTACAGTTATTAAGCCAAACGGTTCTGGAACGTGTTCAACCTGCAGTGGTGTTTAGAGATAAAGGTGCAATTGATCAGATCCTTGATGATTACACCAGTGAACATGCTATCCGCAGTATTCATGTTTATGATCCACAGCAACAACTATTGGCTGAAAGTACCAAAAAAGTTGAACATACATCAGTGATGCAAGATTTAATGGATCGTTGGTTTTTACATGATCCAGTTAAACTCATGGTAGTCCATCATAAGAAAAAAGTAGGCGAACTGGTGCTCTATGGCAGCTCCGAGAATATTTTGCACTTTTTAAAGACTATTATTATTGGTCTTGCAATTTCAATGTTCTTCATTGTGATTGCTTTATTGTGGTCGGTGAATATTACCTATCGCCAAATTATGCAAGCAATCAAGCCACTCACCCATATTGCACAATTGGTGAGTGATCAAAAAGCCTATAACTTACGCTTCCCCAACAACCATATTCACGAATTTCAAAATTTAAATACCGTATTTAATGAATTGTTAGAAGAAATTCAAATTTGGCATACGCATTTGCAAAAAGAAAATCGTCAACTGTCATTCCAAGCCCATCATGATCAACTGACGAGCTTGCCAAATCGCCATTATTTTTATCAAGAATTATTTAATATCTTCGAAAACCCGCAATATCGTCACAACTCGGCCTTATTATTTATCGACAATAACAAGTTTAAAATGATTAATGATGAGTATGGGCATTTAGCGGGGGATGCGGTTTTAAAAGAAATGGCGTCTCGTTTAAGGCTATCGGTTCGCCATGAGGATTTCATTGCGCGTTTAGGTGGTGACGAGTTTGCCATCATTCTACATGCAATCCATCACACTGATCATTTAACCACAATCGCTGAAGGCGTTCTCGCAAGTTGTGAGCAGCCTTTAGCATTTAATGGACAAATGATTCATTTCGGTTTTAGCTTAGGGGTTGCTTTTTCTCAGTTTGCAGAGAATCCAGAGGATTTAATTATGCAAGCCGATCAAGCCATGTATAAAGCTAAAAATCTAAACCCACATTGGTTTCTTTATAAACCAGAAATTTAGGACATGTTATGCGCACTCACACCATTAAAATTTCATTTATTGCGTTGCTCTGCCTAACATTGGCTGGCTGCTTGAGTTTTGGCCCGTTGAAATATCGTCAGGTCAAAATGCTAAAGAAAGAAGGTTTCGTGCTGACAGATGAAGGCTGGACACTGGGCCTACCTGAACGTTTATTATTTGATTTTAATAAGGCAGAGATCAAACCTGAACATCAAAAAGAGATTGTTCGTTTGGCCACTCAATTAAATAAATATGACCTACAAAAATTAAAAATTGTTGGTCATACCGATGATATTGGTAATCCAGAATACAATCAGAAACTCTCTGAAGAACGTGCTCAAAGTGTTTCAACCATTTTTGTCGCTCAAGGCTTTAAGCAAAATAACCTAACTGTTGTGGGTCGCGGCTCAAGCCAACCTTTTGTAGCCAATACATCAGATGAAAACCGTGCCAGCAACCGTCGAGTGAATGTCATCATTATCCCATAAACCATCATCACAATAAAAAAACCGACTTAATAAAGTCGGTTTTTTTATTTAAATTAGTTCAATGATATCAATCGTTGGTGGTACCCGAAAGCGAAAAGGTACACCCACCATCCCCGTTCCAACCGTGACAAACACATCCGCATGTTCATGGGTGTAGAAACCTTTCTTATGCCCCAAAATTGAAACGCGTTTCATAATATAACTGGTAATCCACGGCAGTTCGATCTGCCCACCATGTGTATGCCCCGACAGCATTAATGGGCGCGTTGGTAACTCAGGCACCATATCTACAGTGTCGGGATTATGTGACAAAATCAACCAAGGCTTATCTTGTGGTAAATCTGGCATAAAACGCATATTCGCCTTCCCTGCCCACAGATCTCCAATCCCAATCAAACGAAACTCATCAAAATCAACAATTTTCCCTTCGATATCGATGACATTGTTCTGTTCGAGTGCCCGGCTTAATAATGCCTGAATTGGAGGACCTGGATATTGTTCATCATGATTGCCAGGTACCGAATAAACAGGTGCCTGAATTTGCTTTAAAACCTCAAGCTCCTGTACCAAGCGATTTTCAGGCTCGTAGGTCCAATCACCAGCAACCACAACCAAATCAGGTTGCGCTTGATTGAGTTTCTTCACAATGCTTTTTAATTGTCGTTCATGTCCTGAAAACAATCCAACATGCATATCTGCAACTAAAGCGACTTTAATTGGTCGGGTAAATTCACGTTCTGAATTGAGTCGATACTGATGATGTTGAACATGAATTTGATGGGGTTCAATAAAACGGGCATAGACCAACACACTGCTCAGTAAAAAAATAAAGCCCGCCTGATGTAAGCTGTAATATTCAACCCAACCGGCATATAGACTAAAAAAACAAAGTGGAAGCAATAAATAAGACAGATAAAAAGCCAATAAATGAACGAAAGCTTTAAATGGATGGATGGTTTCCGTGCGGGCTTGGTGAATCCAAGCCTGAATTAATGCCCAAAGTGCCAAAACGGCAAAAATAAGGTAAAAACCAAGAATAATAGTATCTGAATTCGACATTACAGCCCTCATTAATTTCACTTTAGGGACAGGCATTTCATCTTATATTTATCTTTTTCGATGAAATGGTATACTCGAGCCCAACTTTTAATCAGTAACGATTATGACGCAATTTTCTCATTTAAATAGCAAACATACAAAGATAAGTACAACCGCTTACAATAAAAGTATGATTGCGATTTATTGCTCAATTGCACTGACCGTTACCGGTTGTAGTACCTTACCTAAACATAAAATTGAACCTGTCATTCAAACAACCACACAAATCGACACCTCACAAACATCTTTAGCACAAGTGATTCGCCCCCTACAAGAACAACACCCCCAGCTCACGGGTTATCACGTTTTATATGAGCCACTAGAAGCACTCGCAGCTCGACTTCGTTTAATTGATAAAGCCGAAAAAACCTTAGATTTACAATATTATATTTGGGATAACGATAAAGTTGGCGCCTTGGCCCTACATGCATTAATCCGTGCGGCAGATCGCGGTGTTCGAGTTCGACTACTGATTGACGATAATAATGCCAAGCATACCGAAGGCATCTTTTTAGCATTGGCACAGCACCCGAATATCGAGGTAAAGCTCTTTAACCCCTACCGTTTCCGCAAATATCGTGCAATTGATATGGTACTGGATCTAAAGCGTATTAACCGTCGGATGCATAATAAAAGTTTCATTGCTGATCATCAGGTGGCTTTGATAGGTGGGCGAAATATGACCAACCAATACTACAATGTCAGTGATACCTATCAGTTTTCTGACGTGGATGTGATGCTATTCGGCACCGCTGTAAATGATATTTCCAAATCATTTGATGATTACTGGAATCATGAATATGCCTATGATGTCCGAGAAGTGGTTAAACAAAGTGCTCACCGTTTAAGCTATGAAAGTCTGAAAGAGCAACTTGATGAGCACTATAAACGAATCACGGTGCAAAACTATGTTGATTTAACCAGCCACTCTCAAGCCGTCGACGCACTCATGGATCGGGATATTTCACTCGATTGGGTCAAAGCAGAAGTCGTCAAAGACTCACCAGATAAAATCAAATCTAAAGCTAAAAAAGAAGAACATCTCAACTTCCAGTTAATTAACCATCTCGAACAACCAGAAAAAAATATCGATTTAATTTCTGCTTATTTTGTTCCAGAAAAAAAAGGGACAAAAATTTTAAGTGATTTGGCACAAGATGGTATCGAAGTCAGAGTATTGACCAACTCCTTTAAGGCCAATGATGTTGCAGTCGTGCATGCCTTTTATGGTAAATACCGCCAAGAACTGCTGGAAAATGGCGTACAACTGTATGAGTTTTTACCTGCACTTGATAAAAGTGATTTAGATAAACACACTGAAGAGCTGGCAAAAAAAGCCAAGGTTAATATCAAAGGTTTAAGTCGTTCGAGTCTACATGCCAAACTGATGGCACTCGATGAAAAACAGGTCTTTATTGGTTCTTTTAATTTTGACCCGCGTTCCGCTTATTTAAACACCGAGATTGGCGTATTACTCAATAGCCCCCCATTGGCGCAAGCGGTGCATGCGACCATGGATCAAAACTTAAAGACTTATGCCTATCGCTTAGTTTTAGATGCCAACAAGAAAATTACGTGGCAACGTGAAACACCACAAGGTCCTTTGATTTATACCAAAGAACCCAAAATGAAATGGTGGCAAAGAGCAGGCATGAAAGTGATTTCATGGCTCCCGATTGAAGGGTTTATGTAGTTTCCACGCTTTCTGGTAGCACGGACAATACTTTTCGCTGCAAGCGCTCTAGACCAGCACGCATTTGGCGGTCAACTTCCTTGGTCAACGTTTCTACCGTATGTCCTTCGACTGGAATGGCAGGTAATGTCATTAAATGTGCGGTGACCTGAGGCATCTCCAAAACACGTTGCACATGCTCTGCAAATGTCATTTCACCGATAAACGGCGCAACCAAATCCAGTTCACCTTGTTGGTTCACATAGCAAATCACACAAATCTGCACAGGTCGTTGCGCTTCAATTGCAGCACCTAATAAGCGACCATGTACTTTTTTGACTTTACTGCCATCGGTGGTGGTTGCTTCAGGAAAGAACAGTACAGGAATATCTTGTTTTAAGAATTCAGTAATTTGCTCACGAATCCGAATCGAATCACCTGAACCACGCTTAATAAATAAAGTGCCACCGCCTTTTGCCAAGTTTCCTAAAATAGGCCATTTTTCAACTTCGGCTTTGGCCAAGAAAAAGATGCGTGCACCTGAGCCCAACACAGCCACATCTAACCAAGAAATATGGTTACTCACCCATAAGGCTGGCTCACGAGGAATAGTGCCGTGAACTTGGACTTCAATATTAAAGACTTCACACAAACGACGGCAGAAATACTGTACATAACGGGTATTTACTGGATTATTCGGATCTTTATACAAACCATGACGGTAAATAAGATAGAAGCCTTCACCAATCGTCTCCAGACCTGAGGCTAATTTTTTACTGTATAAACTGAACTTCGAAAACAAACTTAAAGGTGTGTTATTTACTGTTGTTGCTTGTTGAGTCATAAATTCTTAAAACCGTACGCATGTATGCACGTGTGCATTGGATTAGTCTTGTTATATCATGCCGATATCAACTAATAGAAGTTTCCTCCATAACAAAAAACGAATGTGAGCATAAATTTTTTCAATTTTAAAAGATTTATCAGATCAAATATTATAAATAAATCGAATTTACAGATTAAAAGGTGATGTGATGAACCAGCAAAGCACGACATCTGAGCCACAAACCACTATTCCTTATGGCTATGCCTTAAGAATGTTTCTAGGCTGGTCAATTTTATATATGGGAACATTAGTCGGATTCATTGAACTTTTACGTCGTAATGTCATATAAATCCACTAAGTCTTTGCCCTTTGCTTGAGGTTTATTCTAGAATAAGATTTTAAAAATAAGGATTTCAGAGCAGCGTGGAAAATTTTGAGCAGCGTCAAAGTGGTGAACGAGCGATTTTAGTTAGTGTATCCGTTCAACTTCTCGATGATCTCGATGCTGAAGAGTTTCAATTACTCGCCCAATCCGCAGGCGCTGAGATCCTTGAACATATTTCTGTACAACGCAACAGACCTGATCCTAAATTTTTTATTGGTTCAGGTAAAGTCGATGAGATTGCCGAGTTAGTCGAGACTCTCGAAGCGGAATTAGTCATCTTTGACCATTCACTCTCGCCTGCGCAAGAACGTAATCTAGAACGAATTCTCAAGTGCCGCGTAATTGACCGCACTGGTTTAATTCTGGATATCTTTGCACTCCGTGCGCGTACCCATGAAGGGAAATTACAGGTTGAGCTAGCTCAGCTTAAACATTTATCCACCCGTTTAATTCGTGGTTTTACGGGCAACTTAGAACAACAAAAAGGTGGTATTGGCTTACGTGGCCCAGGTGAGTCACAACTGGAAACAGACCGCCGCTTGATTCGAGTGCGTATTACTCAACTCAAAGATAAACTGGTTAAAGTACAACAGACTCGTTTACAAGGTCGAGCTGCAAGACAAAAAGCTGCTATTCCAACGATCTCTTTAGTCGGCTATACCAATGCTGGGAAATCGACTTTATTTAATATTTTAGCCAAAAGCGATGTATATGCTGCCGATCAACTGTTTGCGACCCTCGATCCTACCTTACGTCGCTTAGATTGGGACGGTATTGGTACCGTTGTGCTCGCAGATACGGTCGGATTCGTTCGTAACCTGCAACATGATTTGGTTGAATCGTTCAAAGCCACCTTAGAAGAAACTTTAGAAGCAACTTTACTGCTACACGTCATTGATAGCAGTAGTCCGAATATGCCTGAACAGATTGAAGCGGTAGAATCAGTCCTCAAAGAAATCGGTGCCGATGCCCCGATTTTGCATGTCTACAATAAAATTGATCTCAGCGGTGATGCCGCCAAAATCATTTATAAAACAACTGATGTCCCTGATCGGGTCTATGTTTCAGCCCATGCTCGGCAAGGACTTGAATTACTCAGTCAAGCCGTACAACAATGTCTGATGGGGCAATTACAACAGTTTGACTTAGTGCTAAAACCCGCTTACGGTAAACTGCGAACACAGCTCTATACGCTGAATGTAATTCAATCGGAACAGTATGATGAGCAAGGCGACCTCCATGTATCTGTATGTATTGCACCACATAAACTGGAACAAATCATTAAACAAGCACATTTACCATTAAACGAAATTCTTGGAGAAAAAGCTTCCTTATTTCAACGCCCTTTGGAAGAATTTGAAATACATCATCCGTCCCTATAATGACGATCAGCCATCGTTCCGATAAACGAGAGTTAGAAAGAAAATGAAAAATATTGATTGGACAGCTTGGTTTGGCACGATTTTATTAATCATCGTCTATCGTGAAGGGGCTGTCGCAATCACGCAAGCTTTTGGTCATCCTGAATTAGGTAATCTGGTCGGACTGATTAGCTTATTAGCAACACTGTTAATCTGGAGACGTTTTAGAAAAATCTCCAATCGCCTGATTGATACCAACAACAAAATCTTAAAAGAAAGTGCATTTGCTTTTCTACCGATCTGTGCAGGTTCATTAATCATGTTGGTACATATGGGTAAAGAAATTCCTGCATTTTTATTTATCTTAACGTTTAGCACATTATTGCCATTATGGATTTATGCCAAAATGGCGAAGCGTTGGTTATAAGGAGCTGATCTATGTCGATGGTTATTTATGGCTTCATGATTACCTTCATTAGTTATCTTCTTGCCAAGCCACTGAATCAAAAATTTCCACAAATTCCACTGATTGTGTTTGGCATGTTTATTGTGATTGCTTTCTTGGCAATCTTCGGCATTCCTTATCAACAGTATATGGATAACGTGAATGGCGTTTTCAACCATCTACTCGGCTATGTCACGGTTGCCTTGGCAATTCCCTTAGCCGCGATGCGCTATGATGATCTACCGCTAAAATCGATGATTGGGATCTTATGCTTTGCCAGTATTAGTGCGGTTGCCCTACCGATGGGACTGGCCTATTTACTGCACATGTCTGAACCAACGATTATGGCTTTTGCAACGCGTGCTGTGACTACTCCAATTGCCTTGAACATCGCCACCCTACTGCATGCCCCTTTGATGATGGTCACCTTGATTGTGATTTTATCAGGTGTGATCGGAGCGGCATTCTCCCCTTGGATTTTAAAGCATATTCATGATGAACGTGCTTCGGGTCTGGCACTCGGTTTAGCTGCGCATGCAATTGGTACAGCTCAAGCATGGCAACGCGGTCCTGTCACTGGCCGTTATGCAGCCTTTGGCATGGCAGTAAATGGTGTATTTACAGCCATTTGGCTCCCGACCTTTATTCTATCTTTATCTTAAAATTTGCCGCAGATATCACATAAAGATTGAACTAGTTGTCATATATCCGCCATAATGCAAGCTTAAACGTTAAAAGGATTTTTAATGATGGGCAAACAATTATTAAGTGCGTTACTTTTATCTGCGGTGAGCAGTTTTACTTTTGCAGAGGATATTACGGGGCTCTGGCAAAGTATTGATGACAAGACGGGGGCGCCTAAAGCATTGGTTGAAATTCGTAAAGAAGCGAATGGAACGTATGCAGGCAAAGTAGTTAAAATTACGCCACGTACAGGTTATACACCTAAAGAAACCTGTGTGGATTGTCCTGCACCCTATACCAATAAGCCAATCATTGGTTTAGACGTGGTAACGGGTTTGAAATATAGCGAAGGCTTGAACTATACCAATGGTCGTATTCTCGATCCGAATTCAGGCAAGATTTATAGTATGAAAGCCAAACTCAGTGCCAATGGTAAGCGTTTGCACTTACGTGGTTATCTCGGTGTATCGGCATTGGGTCGCAATCAGATTTGGATTCGTGCTGAGTAAAATCAATAAAATTTAGAGCCATAATACGCACTCCTCTCGGATCAAATTGATCTCGGTTCTAGCCAAAAGCTTCTTCACGATATGAAGAAGCTTTTTTAATTTCAGCATAAAAAATTGATTGAAATTTCAAATATTAAAAATATACAACCGCAAAATAATGATTGAATCTCGAATTAGAAATCCGAAATAATAGCAGGACAGCCATGGCAGCAAGGAGGCTTTAACATGCACATGTCCACAAAACTGATCTCTTCTCTCTTCTTATTTTCACTCAGTCATGTTGCTTTTGCTCAAGACATTGCTGGGATTTGGCAAAGCGTTGATGATGTAACAGGTGCCCCCAAAGGACAGGTTGAAATCATACAAGAAGCCGATGGCTCCTATACGGGTAAAATTATCAAAATTACCCCGCGTACGGGCTATACCCCCAAAGAATTATGTACGGGCTGCCCTGCACCTTATACCAATAAGCCAATTTTAGGTTTAAATGCGATTAGCAAGCTAAAACATAAAAAGGACCTCACCTATACAGGTGGGAAAATCTTGGATCCGAACAGTGGCCGTGTCTATAGCTTGACTGCAAAACTCAGTAGCAATGGACAACGCTTACATTTACGTGGTTATGTCGGCGTCTCTGTACTTGGCCGTAGCCAAATCTGGATTCGTGTCAATTAAGTTGATACAAAAAATAAAAAGCCCTGTTATACAGGGCTTTTTATTGATCAAATGATACGAGGCTTAACGACCTTGCAACTTCGAATAATCTAACAAGACATTTGCAGCTTCATTGATGAAGGTTTCTTCTTCAGGCAATGGTGGACGCAAATGTGCTTTCATTTTGGCACGAGATTCAACCAATGCATCAATAGATGCCTGATAACTTTCCCAATTTGCATACGGTGCTAAACCTGTTGCAGTACGGCGTTGATTTTCTGCATTCAAGGTTTGTTTCTCAAGATCAATCAACTCGGCACGGCGCTGATTAATATCGAGCACCACTTTCTTTTGATCCGAAGTTTTCTTGGCAATTGCTTTACGTGCTTCTAAATATTTAAATTGAGAATCTGCCGCAACACGTTGTTCAGATGATTGAGTCAGTTTAGCAACATACGGTTGCACTGAACCTTCACGTTTGAATGGTGCTGTTGGAATGGTATCCCACTTCAAGGCATTTTTCGCTTTACGCTCACCAAACTCCTCATTGTAAATATCAACCAACTTGATATCTGGGATCACACCTTTATTTTGGGTACTACCACCCGTAATACGGTAGAACTTACGTTGCGTCAATGTTGCCTGACCGTAAGCCAAAGAATCTAACTGAACCTGTGCCGTCCCTTTACCTGTTGTGGTACTACCAATGATAATCCCGCGCTCATAATCTTGAATCGCCGCAGAGTAAATCTCACTTGCAGAAGCCGATGCTAAGTTAACCAATACCGCCATTGGACCCGCATAGATTTGCTCACCACCATCAGTATCTTCAAACACATTGACATTACCGTTACCATCACGGATTTGTACCACAGGACCAGACTTAATCACCTGACCGAGCATACGGGCAACTTCTTCGAGAGAACCACCTGGGTCATTACGCAAATCAACCAAGATACCTTCTACTTTTTGTGCCTTAAGTGAATCTAAGGCTTTGGCTGTATCTTCAGAGACTGAACGATATTCAGTACCTGCACGACGTGAGCGGTAGTCAAAATAGAAAGATGGAATTTCAATCACCCCAAACAGATGTTTTTTACCATCACGGGTAATTTCAACCGTACGTGAACGCACCCCTGCATCTTCTTCTTGAATAATGTCACGGGTTAAGGTCACATTACGGGCTTGGCTCATTGATGCACCTGCACCCAATAAACGCACCACAACTTTGGTACCACGTTTACCACGAATTAACCCGACGATTTCCGAACTCGGCCAACCAATCACATCCACCATTTTCTCGCCATCTTGAGCGACGCCAATGATACGATCTCCTGATTTCACCTGACCCGATTTACTGGCTGGGCCACCCTCAACGATGGTCTCAATTTTGGTGTAGTCTTCATTGCCACGTTCAGGACGGATCGAAACACCAATTCCCTCTAATTGTAGCGTGGTCTGACGATTCAGCTCCATCGCATCAATGGGTGGGTAATAGTTACTATGCGGATCGTAAGTCGCCAACATTGCATTCAATGTTTTCTCTAGCACGTCATCGCTTTTCACACGTCCAATACGCTCTAACTGACGGGTATAACGCTTAGTTAAGGTCTGCACTGGGGTTAGATCTTCAGGTCCAGTCAAATCCTGACCATTCGCTAGCGATGGATCTGCCTTTAAAGCTTTTTGCTTCGCCTGCTCTTCTTCTTTACTAATGGTTAAATTGATCAACTGCGACACTAGCATTTGCTGCCAATGTTGTTGTTGCTCAGCCGTCGTTTTGAAATACGGTGCTTTTTCACGATCGGTATCGAGATAGACATCTTTTTGATTTAAGTTCTGCGGCTTTTTCAACTCTGCCAACATAAACTCATAAAATTGTTTCAAACGATCACGGTATTGCGCATGAATCGCGAAAGGTCCTGTTAAGTTACCCGCTTTTAACGAACTACCAAAATTCGAACCATATTTCTTTTGATATTCTTCAACTTCACCGTTTAGAAATAATGAATGATCTGGATCAAGACTATCCAAATACATATTCAAAACACGGTTTGAAGTTGCTGCGTCTAAGCGCATATTTAAATAATGTTGACGATCTACCAATGTGGCTAACTGACGTGCAACCAATGCCTGCTCTTGTGATGGCTTGATTACCGTTGAAACGACAGGTGCCTCAGTCGCCGCAAATGCCTCATTTATGGTATGAGAGAAAAATAAACCACCAGTCGCGATTGCAACTGCACACGCTATCATTTGAAGTTTCATAAAATTTTGGTACTTCCTTGGATATGGCAATTATTACATGCAGATGTGATTAAGATGAATATATTTCACCCAACTACTTCGCTACACGTAAAACTCATCGGTCATCATAAATAAATAACCAACAAGCACTTATCATCAATATCATGTAGTTTTATCATATTCTGTACTGACAAAATGTAGCAAATCATTGCACAATTTAGCTATCGTTTTTTTCACCAAATTTTTCATCAAAATTCTAACGGAATCCTTATGATCGGCGCGTTGATGCTAGATATTGCTGGCACAGAACTTACTCAAGAAGATATTGAACTATTACAAGCTCCGCAAGTCGGCGGCATGATTTTATTTGCACGAAATATTGAATCCCCTCAACAAGTACGTGCCTTAACTGACCATATGCGTCAAGTCCGCCCAGATATCCTGATTGCGGTGGATCAAGAAGGTGGCCGCGTACAACGTTTAAGACAAGGTTTTACCTTACTTCCTGCGATGGGACGTCTAGGTGAACATTACCTAAGTCAGCCACAACAAGCGATTGAACTGGCTGAACAATGTGGCTGGTTAATGGCGATTGAAGTCCTCGCGGTCGGTATTGATTTTAGCTTTGCCCCTGTTTTAGACCTGAATGATGTCAGTGATGTGATCGGTGATCGTGGTTTTGCCAAAAACATGCAAGATATCGTGCCATTGGCAGATGCTTTTATGCGTGGTATGAAAAAAGCGGGCATGGCGACTACGGGCAAACATTTCCCTGGTCATGGTTCAGTCAAAGCTGATTCACATGTTGCCGCTGCAATTGACAGCCGCTCGTATCAAGAAATCTATGACAAAGACATGCAGAGCTTTATCAAATTAATGCCTCAGCTTGATGCGCTAATGCCAGCCCATGTGATCTATGATCAAATCGATCCAAATCCAGCAGGCTTCTCACCGTTCTGGTTACAAGAAATCTTACGTCAACAACTTAAATTTGATGGCGTACTCTTCTCCGATGACTTGAGCATGCAAGCTGCGTGTGTTGCAGGCGGTGCGGATGCACGTATTCAAGCTGCCTTAAATGCGGGTTGTGATATGGGCTTAGTCTGTAATGACCGTGCAGCTGCATGTACTGCATTAGATGGAATCCAAACATTAGCGTTACCAAACCAACAACGTTTAGAACGCATGCGCGGCAAAATTCCAAATATTCAGGTTGGTACGACATTGACTTTAGACGATGAAAACTGGCAAAGCGTCAGAAAAGTCATTGAAGAGTTTAAGAATTCGTTCTAACTTTAGTGAGTAATTGATAAATCTTTATGGCGTAAGATTGTCTCAACAATTGGATACTCGCTCACGTCATCCACAACCTGCGTGGTTTATGCAAAATGCTGTTTTTGCAATTAAATCAAAAAATATCAGGCATTAAACAGGTTTTGTGGATGACAATGGTTTTGCCTACTTTTCCCGAAAGAAAAGTAGGTCGAGCCGAAGGCTGTTGACCAAAAAAAGATGAGAACACAGCATGACTCTGCTATGAAAATTAAGGCATAAAAAATATCAAAGATAAATTTATGGAAAATAGAGTCTAGGACAGATGACACAACAACTTTCGAAACATCGCCACATTTCATTTACCGCACACTACACAGGTTACATCTGGTATCAAATGGGGATTTCACATCCAGCACTGGCAACCGCCAAAGGAAAAACGCTAGCAGCCTTAGTTCATCCAATTGAAAGCTGGGCAGAAAAATATGTCGGTGGTAGCATGCGTACCACACTGAAACAACGCCACAGCATGTTGGATAGCCACTTAAAAGAATTAATTGAGCAACATCCTGATTTACAAGTGCTTGAAATTGCATGTGGCCTATCACCACGAGGCTGGTGGTTTAGACAACATTATCCAAATATCACATACCGTGAACTGGATTTACCCGATATGGCAGCGACCAAACAAGCTGCACTCCAACAAATTGAAAGTCATGTGGATGAAGTTCTGTCTGTCGACTTATTTACCGATGCCTTTGCTGCTGCATTTGAAGTATTTGATCCTCAACGCCCATTGGTGATTATGAGTGAAGGACTCATCAATTACTTTGAAAAACCAATGTTACAGCAACTCATTCAAGCCATTGCCAACTACGGTCAAAACTTTAAAGAGCTGCATTATTTAACAGACATCTACCCAGAACCCACCCAAAACAAACTAGCAACGATCATCTGGAACAGCAGCCGTTTATTAAAATGGATGTCACGCAGTGCATTTAGTTTTCATTTTAAAAACCCAGCCGAGGTCGAGAATTTCTTTCAAGAAGCAGGTTTTAATCAAGTTGAAGTCCTGCAGCCAAAGCAATTTTTTGAACAAGCAACTTTAGAAAATACGCAGCAGCATTTAGGTGACTTGGTCTGGGTGATTCAGGCGAGCAATAAATAAATAGGGATCATAAAAAAGGGAAGTGGTTAATCACCACTTCCCTTTTCAAATCTTAGGTTCTCATTAAGCTTGTTTTTGGCGCTCAATAAAACGCGTTAAACGATCAGCAATCTCAAAACTGCCATGTTTAAACAAGATGCGCAGTCCTTGCTCAGTTGCATCAAAGTTTAAACATTCAATTTTAAACTCACCTTCTTCATCAGCTAAATGTAGCGCTAAATCACGAGGATGTTGGCTAACAAAATCAAGCTGTTCAAGATCATTAAGTTTTAAATAAACGCCAAAGAAGGTGATATCGACAACGTTCACTGCCACTTCAGTCACTAAATGACGGTGAGTCAATTTAGTCTGTGGTTGCAAAACAGCAATACGTTCCTCGCCCCGACGTTCAATTTTTTGCATTTGTTCACGCGTCATCGGGATAATACCATCCAGATTATCGATAGATTCCCCTTTCAAAAATGAGGTAAACAAATTCATGGTTTCTTTACGGCGCTGCAATTGTGGGACATGATCTGCATTTGCAATTAAAGCAAACTGCATGTCCTGGCATTGCAAAGCAAAATCAGCATTTTCATGCGGTAAAGTAAAACTGTCGTACTGCCCAGCAGCCACCAAAGTTTTACATTGGGGTACTGGCACATCACTTAAACGCAATAAACGGTTGCAGTTAATTTCATAACGCTCACGTTCAGTTGCACTAAATTCTGCCATTTGTCTGAAGAATAAACGCTTTGCTGTTGGCGACATGCGAGTTTTATCAAGCTTGGCATGATTCACTAAATATAGGATCACCGCCTGACCAAACTCATCCATGCGATCTTCGCGCATTAAATGCAATGATTCTTCCAGCAGCATCCGCCAACTTTTACGCGTCTTCTGCATCACCCCCATCAATACCATACGGTCAATCAATTCGGGACGTTGGTGTGCGAATGACGATGCAACCACCGAACCTAGTGACATCCCCATCATTGAAACCTTCTCAAGTCCAACAATATCCAGCCATTGACCAAGCATTTTAGATAATTCAGGCAGCTCCAAGATTCCAGCAGATTCACCTGTATCAACATTACGAATCTGTTGATTCGCTCCCATTGACGGTAAATCAATGAGAATAACGGGACCACTCTCAAAGAGTTGCTCAACGCAATACTTATAAGAGTTAAAATTTTGAAATGCGCCCCCGACAATTACAATCGGCGTGTTGTAGATCGTTTTCGGATCTGCAATTGCCATATATTCAATTTTCCAACCATCGATCCACGTGGTACGCGCTGGCTGTTTAAAACTGTTTTTATTGTAAATGTCGAAAAAACCAAAGCCTGTGTAGGTATGATTTATATCCGAGTCCATTTGGATAATGGAATTCATGTCCTTCCTCCATCCTTGTTTATTTTTTTGTTGCAAGCATCTCATTTTCAGCGAATTCAACTTGCAAGTTAACAAATTTATAAAATTTGTATTACATTTATCCTATACTTTTTCATTCTATACATATGCACGTTTTATACGCAATCATTTCCTTAACCACTTATCTTGTTTAAAGCACTAATCTTTTGCAAAATATGTAATCTTGGCTTTATATTCAATATCTTCATCGCACTAAAATAAAAACTTTTATGCCAATTAACGCTTGATAATTTTTTGAATTGTCAGTTCAGCCTATTCATTGTTCAGCATTTGACTGTTACTATCTTTATAAATACATGCAAATATCAAAATGCTATGCAAGACTCTATTCAAGACTACATGCAACAGGTTGGTACTCAAGCGCGTCAAGCGTCTCGTGTTTTAACGAGTGCATCGACCCATTTGAAAAACCACGCCTTGTCTGCAATTTATACGGCTTTAGAAAATAATCAAGCACAAATTTTAGCAGCCAATCAAATTGATATGGACAGTGGTCGCCAACGTCAATTGGACACTGCTTTACTCGATCGTTTAGAACTTACCCCTGCTCGTTTTAAAGGTATGCTGCAAGGGCTCAAAGATGTGATTGCCTTGGTTGATCCGATTGGAGAGATTACCGATCTTGCCTATCGTCCGTCAGGGATTCAACTTGGAAAAATGCGCGTGCCTTTAGGTGTGATTGGCATGATCTATGAATCAAGACCGAACGTTACCCTTGAAGCAGCATCATTGGCTTTAAAATCAGGCAATGCGATTATTTTACGTGGCGGATCAGAAGCACTTGAATCCAATAAAGCCATCGCAACTGCGATCCAACATGGTCTACAGATTTCAGGCTTGCCAGAACATGCGGTTCAAGTGATTGATACGCCTGATCGCGCCGCAGTGGGTCACCTGATTACCATGACTGAATTCGTGGATGTGATTGTGCCGCGTGGTGGTAAAAGCTTGATCGAACGAATCAGCAATGAAGCACGTATTCCAGTCATTAAACATCTAGATGGCAACTGCCATGTATTTGTTGAAGCACAAGCGGATTTGCAAAAAGCCTTACCGATTGCGCTCAATTCCAAAACGCATCGTTATGGTGTGTGTAATGCCATGGAAACTTTATTGGTCGATGAAGCGATTGCTGAGGAATTCTTGCCACGCATTGCCGAACTTTATGCTGAAAAACAGGTTGAATTACGCGGTTGCGCTGAAACCCAACGTATTTTAGGTGTATCAGTGAAAACGGCGACAGAGGAGGATTGGTATACCGAATATCTCGGTCCAATTCTTGCGATTAAAGTGGTCACTGGTATGGATGAAGCGATTGAGCATATCAATAAATATGGTTCACACCATACCGATGCGATTATTACCGAAAACTTTAGTCTAGCCCGTGAGTTCTTAGCGCGTGTGGATTCAAGCTCAGTCATGATTAATGCTTCAACCCGCTTCGCTGATGGCTTTGAATATGGTTTAGGTGCAGAAATTGGCATTTCAACCGATAAAATCCATGCCCGTGGTCCAGTTGGCCTTGAAGGTTTAACCTCGCAAAAATGGATTGTATTTGGCGACGGTCAAATCCGCCAATAATAAAACCGAGCATTTGAACACAGAAACACGATAAAGGCCATTCATTTGATCTTTATCGTGTTTTTTATATATTTACATACAAAAATAATGATAAAACCAACAGATCAATCAAAAGAATCAAGCATTTCCAATCTATACTGAATAGGTTGAATTATAAACGGGTTGTATAGGCTAAAGTCTATCTTCGCCAAGACGACATCCCATGTTAAAACATTGCGCTTGATTCCACTGCCTCATGCGTTGCAGCAAAATCAAGATGTTCATCATAAAATTTAAAATCTGTTAGGTGTTCAAACGTGGCTATATCTGTATTAGTAATTAACTGTGGTTCATCATCAATCAAATACGCACTCATTTCTGAACGTCGTGAAGATCGTATTTACGGTTTGGCAGAAAACCTGGGCGCAGCAGATGCCCGTATCAAAGGCATCACGCTTGGGGGCGAACCACTGGAACTTTCAATTCCCTATGCAGATCATGCCAAAGCGCTTGAAACTTTATTGGCGCGTTTAGCCAACTATAACCCGCAAGCGATTGGACACCGTGTCGTTCACGGCGGCGACATCACCAAAGCAGAATTGCTTACACCTGAACTGGTTGAGCGTATTGAAGCAGCAACACCTCTTGCACCATTGCACAATCCTGCCCATTTGATTGGAATTGAAGCCACCATGCGCTTATTCCCTCAATTGCCTCAGGTGGCTGTATTCGATACCGCCTTCCACCAAACCATGCCTGAGCGTGCCTATCGCTATGCCCTACCACAATTTTTATATACAGCGCACCAAGTTCGTCGCTATGGTTTTCATGGCACTAGCCATGCCTATGTGACCGAACGTGCCAGCGAATTGGCAGGTCATAAAAATGAAGGTGGCTGGCTCAGTGCACACTTGGGCAATGGCAGTTCGACTTGTGCCGTCTGGAATGGTCATAGCGTCGATACCTCAATGGGGATGACGCCACTTGAAGGCGTGGTGATGGGCACACGTAGCGGCGATGTCGATCCAAGTTTACATTTGTTCCTTGCCAGTAATTTGGGTTGGGATATCCAGAAAATTGACAGCATGCTGAATAAAGAAAGTGGCTTATTGGGATTATCAGGTTTATCCAACGATATGCGTACCTTGGTTGAAGCCTCTGAAAATGGTCATGAAGGTGCAACCCTAGCCATTGAAGTGTTCTGCTATCGCTTAGCCAAATCTTTATCGGCTTTGAGTTGCGGTCTACCACGTTTAGATGGTTTAGTCTTTACAGGTGGTATTGGCGAAAACTCGGCTTATGTCCGTGAAAAAACTTTAGGCTATTTAGCTCACTTTGGCTTGCAGTTTAGCAAAGAGAAAAATAATGCTTTAGCTCGTGGCACAGAAGGTCGTATCGACAATGGTGCAGGTCCACAAATCTGGGTGATTCCAACTGATGAAGAAGGTCGTATTGCCAAAGAAACACGCCAAGTACTTGAACATACGATTTAATCAAAATATTAGACAATTTTAAGGTCACTATGAATACGATTTTACTCATCCCCACAGGTGAAGGTGTCGGCTTAACTTCAGCCTGCTTAGGTATGATCTACGCTTTAGATTGCAAAGGGATCAATGCGGGTTTTTTAAAACCCTATTCTCAAATAGCAGACACCACGGTTGACCGTACCACGACACTCTATCGCCATTTATTTCAGCATAAATCTGCTGAGCCAATCACCTATGAGCGACTAACACAACTGATTGCCTTGGGTGAAACCGATGAATTACTTGAGGAGGCGGTTGCACTACACCGTCAAATTTCAGCTGATCATGATGTGATTATCGTTGAAGGTTTGGTTCCGAATGGACAAGATCATTTTGTCAGTGAAATCAATGCCGCACTTGCACAAGCACTGGATGCACAAGTGGTATTGGTCAGCACCGCTGATTTAGCAGACCCA
This sequence comes from Acinetobacter sp. NIPH1876, assembly GCF_022808535.1. NCBI lineage: Bacteria > Pseudomonadati > Pseudomonadota > Gammaproteobacteria > Moraxellales > Moraxellaceae > Acinetobacter > Acinetobacter sp. NIPH1876. The sequence continues at coordinate 195,425 of NZ_JALGBR010000010.1, read as the reverse complement.
CGCAAAACCGCAGAAAGAGTCGATGCACACTTACGTCAGTTTGGTGGTGCAGCTTCGGCACGCACCACAGGTGTATTGTTTATGCGGACCAAAGGCTTGCCTGAGGGTACGGCTGAAATTCCGGTCACACTTGATCCAAGTCTACGCCTTGATCAACACATCAATGCATTTGCACTGGAATTACAACGTTATAACCGCTTTATGGGAACTGATGAACTCCCAATTATCGGACTTGTTCCATTCAGCAATACCCTCAGCGTGCCACGTAGTTTAGATATCGCTCCAATCATCAATGGCACATGGTTGCATCAAGGTGAGGCCAAACAACGGCGTATTTTGCATACCAGTTTAATTGCATCGAATATCGAATCAGAACTGCATAAATTTGTTGCGGGTGAATTGATTATTAGCGCATCACAACGCACCGATGCGATCTTGGCTGCAAGTCTTGCCAGCAGTAATGGTACGCCGCTCGCGGGTCTGGTTTTAACCGAGCAAGCTGCGCCAGCAAGCAATGTGCTTGAGTTCTGCCAAAGTGCGATTAAACAAGGTTTACCGATCTTACATACACCTTTAGATACCTTAGAAACAGCACAACTACTGCATCGCTTTGGCAATGAAATTCCAATTGATGATACTGAACGTGCAGAGCAAGTCACCCGTTTCGTGTCGAGTCATTTGGATAGCAATTGGCTGGATCAACATACCCAGAACAACCTACATCCGCGCTTATCGCCTTCAGCATTCCGTTACGAGTTGGTACAGAAATCCATTGCTGCAAAAAAACGTATCGTCCTGCCAGAGGGTGATGAACCACGTACCGTACAAGCGGCTGTGATTTGTCAAACCCGCGGCATTGCACAGTGTATTTTATTGGCAAAGCCTGAATCGGTTGCCGAAGTGGCGAAAGCACGCGGTATTCAGTTGCCCGATGATTTACAAATTATTGACCCGGATACTATTCGTGATCAATATATCGAACCGATGGTAGAACTGCGTAAAGGTAAGCTTGATGCACTACAAGCCAAAGCACAATTGCAAGATACCGTGGTACTCGGCACCATGATGTTGGCACTCGATCAAGTCGATGGTTTGGTATCTGGTGCGATTCATACCACTGCCAACACCGTACGCCCTGCATTCCAGCTGATTAAGACGGCTCCGAATTACTCACTGGTCTCATCCATTTTCTTTATGTTGTTGCCTGATGAAGTCTATGTCTATGGTGACTGTGCGATTAACCCAGATCCGAATGCAGAACAACTTGCTGAGATTGCGATTCAATCGGCAGATTCAGCCAAGGCCTTTGGTCTAGATCCACGCATTGCCATGATCAGCTATTCTACTGGCACATCTGGCACAGGCGCTGATGTCGAGAAAGTAGCTGAAGCGACTAAAATCGCACAACAACGTCGTCCAGATTTACTCATCGACGGGCCATTACAATACGATGCTGCCTCGGTTGAAAGTGTTGGTCGCCAAAAAGCACCGGACTCGCAAGTAGCAGGACGTGCCAATGTATTTATTTTCCCTGATCTAAATACAGGTAATACCACCTATAAAGCGGTACAACGTGCTGCCAATGTTGTGAGTGTCGGCCCAATGCTACAAGGTTTAAATAAACCTGTGAATGACTTGTCTCGTGGTGCTTTGGTCGATGATATTGTATTTACCATTGCCTTGACTGCGATTCAGGCGAAGCAGCAGGATTAAGCCACTATTCGATTGAAATAAAAAAGCCCTTTAGATTGAAAGGGCTTTTTCATGAGTGGTATTGAGCCAACCAGATGGTATGTCCCGTACATTCAACATCTTCAGCAATCATTTTAATCAGCTTAAACCCATTGTCTTGCAGCAAAGTCTGATACTCCTCTGCTGAGAGACTGGCATGGTACAGTGGCTCTCCACCGAGTTCACCAATTGCCTCGCCCTGCGCAGGACCACTACTAAACATTAAAGCTGTACCTGATTGTGCATATTCGGCAAAACGTTTAAACATGTTGCGTTGATCATCTTGGGTGAAGTGGAAGAAACTATCCCACGCAACAATCCCCTGAAACTTTTGTTCAGTAAAGTACTCCCGAAAATCTTGCTGCACCCAGACCTGTTCAGGGAAAGACTGCCGTGCCATTTCAATCATATGTTCGGAAGCATCAACACCTGTTACCTGATGTCCTTGAGCAATAAAATAGGCAGCAATTGGTTGAGCTGAACCACAACCTAAATCCAAAATACTGGCCGAGCTTGGCAGCAACGTTAGAAAACGATCGAGCCAGACCTTCTCAGACAGAAGCTTTCCTCGTAATTCAATCCATTCACGAGCATACTTCTGATAGAGTTCAATAATATGCTGCGCTAGATGTTCCTGTACCATATCATTGCCTATTATGAGTCATTCTTTTTTTAAAGCGATTGAGCAAAATCTTAACAAGATTCTGGCTTATTTAATGTCTGAATTTTCTTGGTTTGCGGTCCTTTTACAAAGAAAATCGCATTCCCACATAGGATCAAAATCACCCCGATCACCGCATTCATGTGCCAGTGATAATCCTCCCATACCGTCGAAATCACCAGTGCGACCAAAGGAAATAATAAGGTGCTATAGGCCGCTTTACCTGCACCAATCCGTCCGACCAAATAGAAATAGGCGGTAAAACCTATCACCGACCCAAAGATCGCGAGATACAGTAAAGCACTGATTGCACTGAATTGCATGCTTGGAAAAAACTCATCCTGTCTAAACCATGAGATCAAGGCCATCAGCAGTGAGCCATACAACATACCGTAAGCATTGGTGGTAAAAATATCCAACCCATGTTTTTGATGGCGTGTACTGATCATATTGCCCAAAGAGAAACCATAAGTGCCTAGGATACATAGCCCAATACCAATCAATGTATTGCGATTTAAAGTGGTGCCCACCACGTCATGCCAAAACAAGGCAATAATCCCGAGTACACCTAATAAGGCCGCAGGATAAAAGCGTGTCGACACCTGCTGGGCAAAGAAGAGTTTGGCATTGATGGTATTGAAAATCACCGCCATGGAAAAAATCACGGCCTCTAAACCACTACTGATATATTGCACCGCATAATAAAAACAGACGAAGTTAAAACCAAAAATACAGCAAGCCTGTAACATACAAAATAGATGATCTTTAGCCGCCAGTTTCTGCAACTTTCGACTTAAAGCAACGAAGGCAAATAACACCATGGCAGAAATAAAAAAACGCCAGAACACCGCCACACTGGCTGATATCCCACTTTGTTGTTGCAGGCTAATCGCAATCCATGTGGTTCCCCAAATCACCACAACCAACGCATATAACAGCGCATTCATATCATTAGAACCAAACTCAATTACTTCAACGACTATTTTGCTGCTTTTGCGGCCATGATTACTTGCACCATCTTGCGGTGATTGTCATGGATTTGCGTTTTTCTAGATTTTTTTTGACCAGATGACAAAACTGGCTGAAAGTTCTACACTTAACTGGATCATATTTGGCACTGCGTATAGAAGATGAAATATCAGATTCTAGATCAATTACAGCAATATAAAGCGCAATTGCTCGACTCGGTAGAACTGGGTTCAGGCATGCAGTTGGCCATGTGGCAAAATAACCAAGACCGTGTCAGCGTCTGTAGCAATCACCACACCTTGAGTATGTATATTCAGGGCGGTTATGAAAGCTATCAAAAAACCCAACAGGGCTGGCACAATGGCGGCGGCCCTGACCGTATGTGCCTGATGCCACAAGATTTCGAGTCGACTTGGGATCTCCGTGATCCACTCACCTTCGTACATCTGTATTACACTGAACAACACTTACAACGGGTGGCCGAACAAGTCTGGGATCGCGAACCCAGCCAAATCATTTTAAATCCACAAATTTTTGTGGCTGACCCACAAATTTCCATGATCTATCGGCATTTTTTACTCAATGGTGCATGGCAAGATCGTGAAAACCATTTGCAGATGAGTACCGCAACGACACTATTACTCAATCATCTGATCAAAAATTATAGTCATGCGCAATGGCAAGCGCCTGAAGTCAAAGGGGGGCTCTCGCCTTATGTGCTTAAGCAATTATTGGAATGGATTGATCAACATCTCCATTTGAGTCTGACCTTGTCTGATCTGGCTCAACAAGCGCAACTCAGTGAATATCATTTTGCGCATATGTTTAAACAATCGATGCAGATGCCACCGCATCAATATGTGATGCAGCGCCGTCTTGAGCGTGCTCGTCAAGCACTGGAACAGACCACAACGAATCTGACAGAGATCGCAGTACAATATGGATTTAGCTCCAGCAGCCATTTTAGCCATCGCTTTAAGAAACAGTTTGGCTATAGTCCATCTCAACTGAGAAAAAACTAAAATCCAAAGCACATCTTTTGTTGCTGCGATTTAGATCAAAGCTTCGCTTTAGACCTTTAGCCAAATCTAAGCTAAAACTCCCACATTCATTCCTTTTTGTCATATAATTTAGCCCGCCAGCTAATCGCCCGCTCAAGAGAAATTTGATATGACAACGATCATCAAACAAGATGACTTGATTACATCAATCAAGGATGCCCTGCAGTTTATTTCTTACTATCACCCACAAGACTTCATCCAAGCGATGAGCCGTGCTTACGATCGTGAAGAAAACAAAGCTGCAAAAGATGCTATTGCCCAAATCCTGATCAACTCACGTATGTGTGCTGAAGGTCACCGACCAATCTGTCAGGATACAGGGATTGTTAACGTTTTCCTTGAAGTCGGCTTAGATGTTAAATTTGATTTAAGCATGAGCTTAGATGATGCAGTCAACGAAGGTGTACGCCAAGGTTATCTAGAGAACTCAAACGTCCTTCGTGCATCGGTTTTAGCAGATCCAGCTTTTGGTCGTAAAAACACCAAAGATAACACCCCTGCCGTGATTCACTACAAACTCGTTCCTGGTAATAAAGTTGATATTACCGTTGCAGCAAAGGGTGGTGGTTCAGAAAATAAATCTAAACTTGCGATGTTAAACCCATCTGATTCAATCGTGGATTGGGTACTTAAAACTGTTCCAACTATGGGTGCAGGTTGGTGTCCACCAGGTATGCTCGGTATTGGTATCGGGGGTACTGCTGAAAAAGCCATGATGCTTGCAAAAGAAGCACTTATGGAAGAAATCAACATGGACGAATTACTTCGTCGTGGCCCACAAAGCAAAATGGAAGAACTCCGTATCGAGATCTTCGAGAAAGTGAATGCATTGGGTATTGGTGCACAGGGTCTTGGTGGTTTAACCACAGTCCTTGATATTAAAATCAAGGATTATCCGTGCCATGCGGCGGGTAAGCCAGTCGGTATGATTCCGAACTGTGCCGCGACTCGTCACGCCCACTTCCAATTAGATGGTACTGGTGTTGCACATATTCAAGCACCAAAACTTGAAGATTACCCGGCAGTCACTTGGGATTCTTCTCAATCGAAGCGTGTCAACCTAGATACCATTACTCAAGAAGAAATGAATGCTTGGAAGCCAGGCGATACCTTATTATTGAACGGTACCATTTATACAGGTCGTGATGCTGCACATAAGCGCATGGTTGACATGTTAAATAATGGTGAAGAACTTCCAGTCGACTTAAAAGGTAAATTCATTTACTACGTGGGTCCAGTCGATCCAGTTGGCGATGAAGTTGTTGGTCCTGCTGGCCCAACCACTGCAACCCGTATGGATAAGTTCACTCGTCAAGTGTTAGAAGCAACTGGCTTATTCGGTATGATTGGTAAAGCAGACCGTGGTCCTGCTGCAATTGAAGCGATCAAAGACAATCAAGCAACTTACTTGATGGCTGTGGGTGGTGCTGCTTACCTCGTGTCTAAAGCAGTTCGTGAGGCTGAAGTGGTTGCTTTTGCAGACTTAGGTATGGAAGCAATCTACAAATTCGTGGTTGAAGATATGCCTGTCTCTGTTGCGGTTGATGTCAATGGTACTTCAATCCATGCCACTGCACCAAAAATCTGGCAAGCAAAAATCGGTAAGATTCCAGTGGTTGATGCAGCTGCGTCATAAATAATATTCATACAATTCAAATAGCCGAATCATCGTATTTGGCTATTTTTTTGCCTACTGCTTCTGCTAAATTATAAAAAAGACGAGAACAATAAGGCGGTCTATAGATGAATAAATACATGTTCAACCTAATGATTGGACTTTGCCTTCTCGGTAGCATACAAAGTGCATTTGCAACTCCCGCCCAAAGTAAATCCGTCAAAGAACTGATCAAACTGAGTGAGCTCGAAAATGTTTTAAATACCTCACTCGATGAAATGCAGCCGACACTCGATCTTGAAGCTGAAAATATTTTATTACGAGTCTTAGGAAAAGAAGCACTCACCACAACACAAGAACATCTTGCTGTGTTGGAATTAAGCCAATTATTAAAAGAAACCAGTTCAAAAGTCTTTGCTCGCCCCGAAACTATTCGGGCAATAGAGAAGATTTATGCAGACACCCTGAGCGAAGAAGAAATACAAGCCTATTTGAAATTCTTAAAAACACCTGAAGGTAAATCGATCAATCAAAAAACATTGCAAATCAGTACCCATGTTTTTCAGTACATGAGTAATTTAAGCCAAAAAACCCTAAATGATCCAGAACAGAGCTCGCAATTAAAAGAGCAGTTCCTCACCATCATTAAACCTTTAATTCAAGATGAGTAACTGCTCAAGCAAACCTACCAAGTCAATGGATTCCAAAGCTTAAATGGCTTAACCAAATGCACTTCTGACTTCTCATCATACTTTTCTGGTTTTAATTCTTGAGGTTTTGAACGAACCTTGCCCGATGCATCTTGAGCGACAAAGTTATAGCTGGAAGACTTTAACCGTGTGAATGCGATTTCCTGATGCGCCACCTTGTCAGGCGTAATCATAAATGGGCCTGTATGCTCGCTACGAGAAATCTTATTTTCCTCATCATATTTGATGAAATAGGTCTGTGCAGCATCCACTGTAAAGTCAAGATATTTCGGCTTTTGGAAATGTAATCCAGCCAATGGACGGCTTACACTCAAACGATAAGTTCCAGCAGGCAGTTCAACCCAGTAATAATGATTATGTAATAAACTCGGAATACGATGCCCATTGATAAATAAATTGGCCGCAGCAATTTCCTGACGGTTCCAACGTGTATCTGGACGGTATAAATAGACCACCGCAGCTTGTTCATTTTGCGGTTTGATTGGTGCGTAATATTGGCCTAACTTTTGATTAACCCAACCACCAACAGAGAAGCCACCCACATGATATTGATCAAATAGACCTGGTTCTTTTTCAGTATCGACAGCTGGTAAGGTTGCAGTCAGTGCGGTTGGTTTTTCTTCAACTGTCTTATGACTTTGACAGCCAGCCAATACCCCAGCACAACATAATGACAATATTAAATAACGCATGACATCCCTCAAGGCGTTTTCTTGGATTTATTTTTAACAGCGCAAAACTATGCACATTTTTTCAATTTTTTAAGATTAACACCTCAACGCCTAATTGCAAATAAAAAAAGCATGAAAAGCCAAGCCTTTCATGCTTTTTTTAGATGAATGAGAATTAGGCTGATTTAGAATCAATCACCTTCAAATCCTTCTTTTCAGTTGCTTCTGGCGTACCCACTTGTGGTAAACGCTCTGCTTTGAATGTTGGTTTAGCCGTACCATTAATGACAGCTTCATTCAAAATAACAGTACCCACATCCGTACGGCTTGGTAAGTCATACATCGTTTCAAGTAATACGTTTTCCAGAATAGAACGTAAACCACGCGCACCAGTATTACGTTCAAGTGCTTTCTTCGCCACGGCACGTAATGCAGACTCTTCAAAGACAAGATCCACATTTTCCATGGTGAATAGGTATTGATATTGGCGTGTTAATGCATTTTTAGGCTCTGTCAGAATCTGCATTAATGCTTCTTCATCCAGCTCTTCCAAAGTTGCAATCACTGGCAAACGACCGATAAATTCAGGAATCAAACCGAATTTAACTAGATCCGTTGCTTCAACTTGACGGAACAACTCAGAGACTTTTTTACTGTCATCTTTATTCTTCACATCTGCAGTGAAACCAATCCCACCTTTCTCTTGGCGCTGCTGTACGATTTTTTCCAGACCAGAGAATGCACCACCACAAATGAACAGAATATTGGCTGTATCAATCTGGATGAATTCTTGCTGCGGGTGCTTACGACCACCTTGTGGTGGAATAGAGGCAACCGTACCTTCAATCATTTTTAATAATGCTTGTTGTACGCCTTCACCAGACACATCACGGGTAATTGAAGGATTTTCAGATTTACGGGTAATCTTATCAATCTCATCAATATAGATAATGCCCTTTTGCGCTTTTTCTACATCGTAATCGGCTTTTTGCAATAACTTCTGCACGATGTTTTCAACATCTTCACCCACATAACCTGCTTCGGTTAAAGTGGTTGCATCTGCCATCGCAAATGGAACATCAAGCAAACGCGCAAGTGTTTGTGCAAGTAATGTTTTACCTGAACCTGTCGGTCCAATCAGCAAAATATTACTTTTTGCGATTTCAATCTCTTGATGCCCGTTCGTCGACTGGCCTACTTTTAAACGCTTATAGTGGTTATAGACCGCAACAGATAAGGTTTTCTTCGCAACATCTTGTCCAATCACATATTGGTCCAAGGCAGCACGTATTTCATGTGGTTTTGGCAGGGCTTTGGTTGCCCAATCGCCTGCTTCAACTTGTTGACTGGTTTGAACGAGATCTAAGCAGACATCTACACACTCATTACAAATATATGCGTCCTCACCAGCAATCAATTTTCCAACTTCAGATTGCGTCTTACCACAAAATGAACAATGTTTTTGTCCTTGAGGATGTTCGGACATATTTACTCCACAACTTAAATCTTAAACTTAGGTCCTAAAAAATCAGGGACGTTTACTCAGTACTTCATCGACTAAACCATATTCTTTGGCTGCTTGTGCAGTCATGAAATTATCACGATCTGTATCACGTGCAACGGTCTCGTAATCTTGGCCACTATGTTCAGCCATTAAGCGATTTAAACGCTCTTTAATGAATAGAATTTCACGCGCGTGAATTTCAATATCAGAGGCCTGACCACGGAAACCACCTAAAGGTTGGTGAATCATCACACGTGCATTTTCAAGACAGTAACGTTTGCCTTTTGCACCCGCATTCAATAAGAATGCACCCATTGATGCTGCTTGTCCCATACAGTAGGTCACAACATCTGGTTTGATAAACTGCATGGTATCGTAAATCGCCATACCTGCCGTCACCGAGCCGCCTGGTGAATTGATATAAAGATGAATATCTTTTTCTGGATTTTCTGCTTCAAGAAATAACATCTGCGCAACGATTAAGTTCGCCATGTTATCTTCAACTTCACCCGTTAAGAAAATAACACGCTCACGTAATAGACGTGAAAAAATATCGAATGAACGCTCACCGCGAGATGATTGTTCAACGACAACAGGAACTAAAGCATTTTCAATTGTTGGAACATACATACGTTTACTTATTCCTAAATTATTGTGACTCGATCTATGCCAACAATATGAGGGATAATCAATGAAATTGCAAAAGTTTCAATCTGAAATATTCGATTATTTAGACTAAAATCTGGCAATTTTTCGACAAATTAACACTTTGCTAACAGAGGGTTTGCAGACTTTACATCGAGACTCTAAGCAAGGGAGATTTTCTGATGATGCACAGCATGGTTTATTAAATTTCACACCTATGCTTAAAGCTCTGCAAGCCAAAGTCTTACTGTTTTAAATCATCATGAAATACAGCATTCAAAATGCCTAAAGAAAAAGGCGCATTAAGCGCCTTTTTCTTGAATTTCTTGAATCAACTTTTTAAAAGATTAGCCACGGCGAGCTTGTTGTTCTTTCAATAAGTCTTCATAGCTGATCGCAACATCTTTTACTTTAGCTGCAGCTAAGATGTGATCAACAACTTGGTCTTCTAACACAACAGCTTCGATTTGAGCACGTTGTTGTTGGTCATTTTTGAAGTATTCAACCACTTCTGTTGGATCTTCATAAGAAGAAGCCATGTCATCGATATAAGCATTAACACGTGCTTGATCAACTTCAAGTTTAGCGTCAGCCAATACTTTGCTTACCAATACGCCAAGCTTAACTGATTTTTCAGCTTGTTCTTTGAACAATTCATCAGGAAGCATGCTGCTGTCAAATGCGCCTGCACCTTGAGCACCAAACTGTTGAGTGAACTGTTGGATCATTTGTTGACGTTGACGGTCAATTTCTTGAGCAACCATAGAAGTAGGAACTTCAATTTCGTTTGCAGCAACAAGCGCATCAAATGCAGCTTGTTTAACTTGGTTACGAAGACCGTTGCGAACTTCACGTTCCATATTCTTACGAACGTCAGCTTTTAACTTGTCTAAGCCTTCTTCTTCAGTCAAACCAAAGATTTTTAAGAATTCAGCATCGATTTCTGGAAGTTTTGCTTTTTCAACTTGCTTCACGGTGATTTTGAATTGAGCCGCTTTACCCGCTAAGTTTTCAGCTTGGTAATCTTCAGGGAAAGTCACGTCAATCACTTTCTCTTCGCCAGCTTTCATTCCAACGATACCGTCTTCAAAGCCAGGAATCATACGACCTGAACCAAGTACAAGTTTAAAGTCTTCAGCAGCACCACCTTCAAACTTCTCGCCTTCAACAGTACCTTCGAAGTCGAAAGTTACTTGCATGTCTTTCTTCGCCATACCTTTAGTTACAGCCCAAGTTTGACGTTGTTTTTGCAAGTTTTCGATCATGACATCAACGTCTTTGTCGTTGATTTCTGATGCTTTACGTTCAACTTCCAAGTCAGCAAAAGCTTTCACTTCTACTTCTGGATAAACTTCTACAGTTGCTTCAAAAACTAAAGCATCATCTTTGTTTTCAACTTTTTCAATGTTCGGCATGCCGACCGCATTGATTTTTTCTTGTTGAATTGCTTCAAATACGCTGTCACGAATGATGTCATTCACAACTTCTTGATAAATGCCCGCACCATATTCACGGCGAACAACATTCAAAGGCACTTTACCTGGACGGAAGCCGTTGATCTTCACAGTTTTGGCAGTGCGTTGTAAGCGAGCTTCAAACTGCTCGTTAACACGGCTCGTCGGTACAGAAACATTTAAACGACGGGCAACGCCCGAAACCGCTTCAGTCGTTACTTGCATGGCTTCCTCGATATTAGTTAGTAATAACAATTTTTAAAGTGCCACATTATATGACAACTTTCTGGATATACAAAATCGGATGCTAAAAAAGCACACATATTTCTCATTTTAGCCAAAATCATAGTTTTCTTAAATGAATCTTAAAACAAACGTTATTTTTTGTTGTTAGTGATAAGTATTATCACTATACTTTGCATTCTTTTTGAACAGTTGTTCTATTTTTCTCGTCCAGCTTTGGAACTCTAGTTATGAGTAAATTTAATTTGAATCCCCTTTCATTCGCATTACTTGGGGCAATGACCACTTCCGCTTTCGCAGATACGACGGCAGCGTCTGAAAATACCAACACACACCAACTTGCAACCATTGTGGTATCGGCAGCTGGTTTTGAACAAGATATTAAAAATGCACCAGCAAGTATCACAGTTATTACTGCTCAAGATTTGAAAGATAAAAGAATTAATTCGATTGCGGATGCCTTGATTGATGTAGAAGGTGTTGATATCAGCCCAACAGCAGGTAAAACGGGTGGATTAAATATCCGTATTCGGGGAATGGATTCGGAATACACACTTGTATTAGTAGATGGTAGAAGACAAAACAGCACAGGCGACATTACGCCAAATGGTTTTGGTGAATCTAATAACAGCTTTATCCCTCCAATGTCTGCAATTGAGCGAATCGAGGTAATTCGAGGGCCTGCTTCTACACTTTATGGTTCTGATGCTATGGGTGGCGTAGTCAACATTATTACTAAAAAAGTAACTGATGAATGGACAGGCTCAGTAACTTTAGAAGGCACAATTCTACCTAACTCATCTGATTTTGGTAATCAACGCTCTGCCGATGCATTTATTACAGGTCCGCTTATAAAAAACCTACTAGGTTTACAATTAAGAGGTAGAAAAGCTGAGAGAGATCAATCAAATGTTGTTAGGAAGGATGATGAGTCAACTGATGAATCATTAAGTATGGGAAATAACCCAACCAAATCAGATATTGAAACCATTGGCGCACGCTTAACTCTTACACCAACTGATAACCATGACTTGTCAGTGGAATACGAGCAAACACAGCAATGGTACGATAACAGCAAGGGACAACTCGGTACCTTAGGAGCAAATGGAGGCTATGCAGATTCTCAAGAATATAATCGTGAGAAATATATTTTGGCTCATACATGGAGAAGTGAGTTCGGTAATTTAGAGTCTAGTCTTAGTAATATTCAAACAGAAACAATTGGGCGCCTAATTCCTTCTCGCGCACAAAACGGCTCTAAAGCCATTACCCCAAGACTTCTGGAAAGTGAAGATACGACTTTTGATACTAAATTTACCACTCAACATTTCTCTGGTCATAAAATGACTTTAGGTGGTCAATGGTGGGAAGCTAATATCAAAGATGGTTTACGTGCCAATAAAGAAATATCCTTTAAACAGCTAGGTCTTTTCGCTGAAGATACATGGTCGATTACAGATAGTCTGGCACTTACACTTGGTTTACGATACGACGATCATGATACCTTTGGTGACTTCTGGACTCCACGCGCCTATTTGGTCTGGAATGCAGATGATAATTGGACATTTAAAGGTGGATATAACGAGGGCTATAAAGCACCGAGGCTTGAACGCTTAACTGATGGTATCTATAACGTTGGTGGACAAGGCCGAACTCCTCTCTTTGGGAATCCAAATTTAAAACCTGAAAAAAGTAATAACTTCGAGATCGGAACCTATTTTAGTAATGGCTCTAATTTTGATGCCAATATGACGGCTTTTTATAGCCAAGTTAAAGACAAAATCGTGACAGGAGCTATCGAAAGAACTTGTGATGCTGCCAGTAACGATGCTTTCGGAGGAAAAGTTGCCTGTGAAAACTTTATGGCAAGCGTTGGCACACCTTGGCTAATGGAAAATGGAGATACAGGGACTCGCTCGTGGAACGTTACACGACCAACCAATGCTGAAAAAGCTGAAATTTATGGAATAGAAACAGGATTTAACTGGGAATTTGTACCTGATTGGAAGTTCGGTATCAACTACACTTGGACAAACACAGAGATTAAAGATAAGAGCATTGGAAATCCACCACTTAACGATACACCTGAACATATTGCAAATGCTTCACTTAAATGGCAGGCAGATGACAATATCCAACTTTGGGCTCGTGGTGAATATCGCAGTGAACGGGCTCGCTACCTCAAAACTTATCAAAATATGAGCACTGCAGAAAAAAATGCTTACGATGCTTTGGGTGATTATAAAGAATATGCCTTATTACATGTAGGCTCTAATTTTAATATCACACCAAACTGGAACTTGGGCGTTGCTTTGTATAATGTTTTTGATAAGAATTTCAATGACTATGAGCGTGTTGGTACTAGCTATTATAACCGCTACAGCAATACCCAAGAAGGTCGTCGCGTTCAATTAAGTACAACTTTCTCTTTCTAAACACAATCTTTTCACTAGTCATTAGAAATCATCTAATGACTAGTGAAATACTCATCTAACAGACTCAACCCAAAATCAATTTTACAGAAACATTCATATCAAGATCGTCTGGCCCCACTCTCTGCCCCTTATGTTCAAATATTTGACCTTCTAAGACCCACCCTTAAATTAAATAAAAACTCAATAAAACACTTTTATATCAATATTTTAAATATATCCATCACTACATTATTATTTTGTCTAATTAACCATCATTAATACCAATTCAAGAAAATATTATTAAATTTCAAAATACTAGCCATATGCAACTCCTTACACACAAATTAAAGCTATTGATAACGATAATAATTATCAATAGACTTCGCACATATTGTTACATAGATTAACAATTAATCTACTTTTACTCCTTTTTTCTGTAAAAGTTCACTCGGTTGAAAGTTCTGTCATTCACCACTTCAATTTCAGGGGGTCTCTCAATGGCAACAATAAAAAGTCGCAAACATCTTCGTAGCACACCTTTAGTTGCACTCGCAGCAAGTTTACCTTTAGCAGTGCATGCAGCACCTAAGGAAGAAAATGTATCTAAGCTTCCAACAATTGAAGTGAATGCAGAAAATACTTATAAAGTAGATACTGTCAGCTCAGCAAAATATACTCAGCCCCTACTCGATACACCTCAAACTGTACAAGTCATAAAAAAAGAGCTTTTACAAGAACAAGGTGCAGCATCACTGATGGAAGCACTGCGTAATACCCCAGGAATTACGCTACAAATGGGTGAGAATGGTAATACCAGCGCAGGTGACACCTTCCAAATGCGTGGTTTCTCAACACAAACATCGACCTATGTCGATGGTATCCGCGATCTTGGTGCCGTTAGTCGTGATGTATTTAACTTAGAACAGATTGAAGTTGTAAAAGGCCCTTCTGGCTCTGAAGCAGGTCGTGGTGCGGCATCAGGTTATATCAACTTAGTGACTAAGTTACCAAAGGCTGAAAACAGTCGTGAAGTTTCAGCGCGTTATAATACCGCTGAAAATGCACGCTTAACCACTGACATCAATCAAGCCATTAATGAAAGCACAGCAGTTCGTTTAAATGTGATGGGGCAAAATGGCGGTGTTGAAAACCGTGATGTTCTCGAAAACAATGGCTGGGCAATTGCGCCATCGATTGCTTTCGGTCTCAATACAGACACACGTTTCTACCTATATTCTCAGCATGTTCGCCAAAATAATATTCCCGATGGTGGTATTCCTACAGTCGGAATGAAAGGCTTCTATAATGCAGATACCGATTTGAATAAGGCAAAAGAAGTTGATCGTTCGAATTACTATGGCAGTGTCAATGACTATGAAGATATTGATGCTGATATGGTAACCGCAAAAGTTGAAAGCGATTTTGGCGATAAAATAAAATTTACCAATACCTCTCGTTATGGTAAATCGCAAATGAATCGCACATTAACAGGCATTAATGCCTTAAACAAGAATGGATCAAATAATCCAGATGCATGGACGATTTCTCGCTCACATCAAGGGGTTGATCAGGAAAATAAAATTCTTGCCAATACCTCATCACTCAATGTGAATTTTAAAACAGGTACCGTCGAGCATGATCTGGTTACAGGTTTAGAGTTTTTACAAGAACAACAGATTTCTCGTACTTTATCGACACAAACACCAGGTCAAAAAGCTCCAACAACACCAGCTGCTAATTTATACAATCCAAATCATTACGATGTTATGCCAAGCCTAGTCCATACGGGTGCGTATACCGATGGTGAAACTCGAACAGCTGCAGCTTATCTATTTGACACCATTAAATTACTCAACAATCGTTTGCAGTTTAATGGTGGCGTTCGTGTGGATTATTACGAAACTGATTATGAAGCTCTTTCTGTAGCAACAGATTCAAACACGCTTGCAGTCACTAAAACACCAACCAACCTAAAAGCACATGACACTTTAGTCAGTTGGAAATTGGGCAGCTTATTTAAACCAACGGAAAACAGTAGTATTTATGCATCTTATGCAAAATCGTTGACACCACCGGGTAGTTCAAACTTTGGATTATCAGCAGAAACCACTGGTACTCAAGCAGCCAATAATGCACGCTCAAAGCCTCAAGAAACCAACCATTATGAAATTGGTGGCAAATGGGATGTATTAAAAAATAAACTGGCATTAAATGCTGCCGTTTATCACACAGAAAATGAGAACCAATTTACGCAAGATCCAATTACCTTAACTTGGCTTCAAGAAGGTAAAACACGAGTTGAAGGTGTTGAACTCGGTGTCGTCGGTCAAATTACCGATGCTTGGAATATTTCTGCGGGCGTTGCTCATATGAAAACCAAACAGAAGAATCAACAAAGTGTAAGTACAACTAATGGTGCGGTCACGACTACAGATTCAGTTCGTTGGTCACCAGAGTGGACAGCAACATTATGGACGACTTATGACATTGCTGGCTTTAAAGTGGGCTTAGGTGCACGTTATGTCGATGAATTAGTACGGGCAAATACAACGAGCAGTATTCCTAGTACTGCCCCTATCAATATGCCAAAAGTGCCTTCTTACGTTGTTTTTGATGCAATGGCAGGTTATAGCTTCAACAAAAATGCATCACTTAATCTGAATGTCTACAACTTAGCTGATAAAGACTACATCAGTGCATTAAATAATGGTGGTAGCCGTTTTGTACTCGGTCAACCTCGTTCAGCAGCATTAACGTTCAACTATAAGTTCTAAATAATTCAATCAAATTTGAAGATTGAATAGATGAACTCAGCCTGTCAGAAAAGGTATACTTTTTCGACAGGCTGTACTTTTTTGAAAGGTTTTAAATATGATGTTGCACATCCCTGAGCTGCTCAGTAAACAACAAGTGTTAGAACTACGCCAAAAAATGCAACCAGCCTCAGCATGGGTCAATGGCGCTCAGAGTGCAGGGGTGCAAGCGCAGCAAACTAAAAATAATTTACAAATCGACACCAGTAATGATGTCTATCAATCCATAAGTCAGTCTGTTCTAAATGCCTTACAACACAATCTACTGTTACGCTCAGCCGCCCTGCCCCAACACATTTTATCGCCGATGTTTAATTGCTATCAAAATCAGGGCAATTATGCCAACCACGTTGACAGTGCTGTTCAGGCGTCTGCAAAAACAGGACAAATGATTCGTACCGATGTTTCCATTACGGTTTTTTTATCTGAACCAGAAGAATACGAAGGTGGTGAGCTGATTGTTGAGGATACCTACGGCAGTCATGAAGTGAAGCTGGATGCGGGTGATGCGATTTTATACCCTTCTACCAGCTTACATCGTGTTGAACCGGTTACTCAAGGCAGTCGCATTGCCGCTTTCACTTGGATTCAAAGCATGGTTAAAGATGACTGGCAACGTACCATGCTGTTTAATTTAGATATGACTATTCTAAAACTAAGACAGCAGCTTGGCGATACAGAGGAAGTGGTTGCCTTAACCAGCCATTATCATAATTTGTTAAGACAATGGGGAATCTTCTGATGTCAGCTCTTCCGCCATTGACCACAATCCCAGCGCATCTACAAACCGTGGCAGATTACCAACAACAAGCATCTCAACACCTTGAAGAAGCGACTTGGCATTATTTACAAGGCGGTGCCATGCATGAACTGAGCGTGCAAGAAAATCAGCTCCAGTTTCAAGATATTCAGCTTATTCCACGACATTTAAATGATTTTTCTCAAGCTCATACTCGAGTCAATTTATTTGGGATGGACTACCCCCATCCAATTTTTCTTGCTCCCATTGGACATCAAGCACTTTTCCATCCGCAAGCCGAGCAAGCCACAGCACTTGCCGCTGAGTTAATGCAGAGTAATTTTGTCCTCAGTACATTAAGCAACACGCATATAGAAGCTTTAAATAAAGAGAATCCCTACAAATGGTTTCAACTGTATTGGCAAGGTGACCGAGAACAATCTTTAGCATTAATTCGGCTTGCAGAACAACACAATTACAAAGCGATCGTCATTACTATCGATGCACCCCATACAGGTATCCGTGATCGAGAGCGTAAAACCTTCTTTCAATTGCCAACTGAAATGCCACACCCACATGCCTCGACTAATTTTGAAATTGGCAATTTAGCTGCTGACGAACACCCTATTTTTCAAGGTCTAATGAAAAAGGCACCAAAATGGAAGGATATTGAATGGTTAATTAAAAATACCAAACTGCCAGTGATTCTTAAAGGTGTATTGCATCCTGCCGATGCCAAGAAAGCGGTCGAATATGGTGTTTCAGGTCTGATCGTTTCCAATCATGGTGGTCGCGTACTGGATACCACCATTCCTCCATTAATTGCGCTACAAAAAATCAGAGCAGTTGTTCCAGTCAATTACCCCCTATTCTTAGATGGCGGAATTCGTCGTGGTACAGATGTGTTTAAAGCAATCGCGCTTGGCGCATCCGCCGTACTCATTGGCCGTCCTTATATCTATGGCTTAGCGACGGCTGGGGCATTGGGTGTGGCTCATGTACTTAAAATTCTAAAAGAAGAATTCGAGATCACAATGGCATTAATGGGAACACCCTGTTTAGACGACATCGACCAAGACTATATTCATCAATGATCAAATTTTTAATTATTTTGACTTTAACAAATTGATATTCAGAAACTTTCAATATTTTGAAGACAAATCATATAAATAAAACTTCAATAAAATGATAAAAATCATAACATCAGAATTAAGCGTCAATATTTAAAACACAATCGTTTTTATAGATTAATTAAAAAAATCAACAAATTAACAACATTACTGAACAATTAAGGATGAAAAATTATTTAAGTTTCCACTGCAACAATTAGATACAATTGGAAAAACCAATCCAAAACAAATGCATATAGAAATGACAATGATTATTCTTTGCATAAATTTTTACACTCTTAGGCGTGCCCAATGTCTTTTATTAAATCACGGAAGAAGCTCGTTTCTTCTGCAATTGCATCATCACTCTCAGTCATTGCAGTACCAGCGATTGCACAAGATCAGGCAGTTCAACTACCAACGATTCATGCTCAAGCAGAAAAAGAACAAAGTCTTAAAGTAGATAAATCTGCAAATACTAAGTTTGTTGCCCCACTTTTGGATACACCAAAATCTGTTTCTGTGATTTCAAAACAACTGATTGAAGATACTCAAGTTACAACTTTAAGTGACGCACTTCGTACTGTTCCTGGCATTACATTGGGTGCTGGCGAAGGTGGTAACCCAAATGGTGACCGCCCATTTATTCGCGGCTATAACTCTGAAAGTTCAATGTATGTAGATGGTGTTCGTAGTTCAACCTCTCAAAATCGTGAAATGTTTGCGATTGAACAAGTAGAAATTACTAAAGGTTCTGCCTCTGCGCTAGGCGGTGCTGGTACGTCTGGTGGTAGTATCAACATGATTTCTAAAGTTGCCAAAAAAGGCGATGCTTTAGAAGGTTCAATTTCTGGTGGTACAGACAACTATGCCCGCATTACTTTAGACGGGAATAAAGATTTTGGTAATGGCGTTGCTGGTCGTGTAGTAGTCATGGGTCACCAAAATGAAAAAGCTGGCCAACATGATGGCGCTGAATATAAACGTGCAGGTATCGCGCCAAGTATTAGCTTCGGTTTAGATTCTGCTACTCGCGGGACTTTGAGCTACTATTACTTAAAAACAAATGATGAACCAGATTCTGGTATTCCGTATCAGTACGATACAATTAAGAAAGCAACTGCAGGTAAACCTGTAGATGTTAAACAAGGTACCTATTACGGTTGGAAAGATCGCGATTTCCAAAAACAAGAAAATCAGATCGGTACAATCAAGCTAGAACATGATTTAACCGAAAATTTGACGCTTAGCAACACAGCAGTCTATAGCAAATCTAAAAACGATTATTTATGGACTCAACCAGATGATAGCCAAGGTAACATTGTAAATGGTCAAGTTTGGCGTCGAGTCAATACCAATTTAACAAATACAGATACCTTTACAGATCAACTCGCATTAACTGGTAAATTCAACACAGGTTCAATTAAGCACAGCTTTAATACGGGTGCTGAATACTCTAAGCAAGACTCAGATCGTGGAACCAACATTGTTACCGATCCAAACACTGCTAAAATTGGCGGGAGTGGTGCAAACAATGCTTGTTCATTACCAAATTCAAATGGGTGGTGTACTAGCCTAAACAACCCTAATTCTAGTAATGCATGGTTAGGAAATATACAAAAAAATCCTAATGTCACGAATATCACCTCAAAAACTCAATCAGTTTATGTTCTAGATAACATCACCATCACTCCACAATGGTTACTTGACCTCGGTGTGCGTTGGGACAAATTTGAAACTGATATGAAGTACAATAAAGATTCAGGATCAGTCAAAGCTGGAACAAAATACAACTCAAGCAATGATTTCTTCAACTACCAGGCTGGCCTTACTTTCAAACCAGCTGAAAACGGTGCGATTTATATCAGCTATGCAACTTCTGCCAATCCTGTAGGTGTTGACGCCGGTGATGGCTCAGAAGGTATTAGCGTTCCAGGCCGGAATACAACGGATGAACAATCACGTGCGATCAATAATCTAAAACCTGAAGAGGTTAAAACATACGAAATTGGTACTAAATGGGATTTATTGAATAATAAATTAAATTTAACTGCTGCTATTTTCCGTACTGAAAAAGAAAATACACGTGCTTTAGATACTGATGGTTTCACAAGAAACATTGGTGAAACACGTGTTGATGGTATTGAGCTGGGTGCGAATGGTAATATTACAGATAAATGGGCCGTATCTGCTGGTTATACCTATTTAGACAGTGAAATCGTAGATGCTGGCTTCGTTAAAGATACTAGTGGAAAATATGTACCAAGCCCAACCAATGGCAACCAAGTTCAAAACGTCGCTAAAAATTCTGCAACCCTTTGGACAACATATAAAGTATTGCCGCAGCTTACTTTAGGTGCTGGTGCAGTTGCGATGGATAAAGTCTATGGCGATGCAGCGAATACCAAATGGGTTCCAGGTTATGTTCGCTATGATGCAATGGCTCGTTATAACGTTGATAAAAATGTTGACTTACAATTAAACATCAACAACTTATCAGACAAACGTTACTTCACTAAAGCCTATGCATCTCACTATGCATCAGAAGCTGAAGGTCGTAGCGCAGTATTATCTGTAAACTTTAAGTACTAATCCTATCAATAAAACCCATAATATATTTATGGATTTTATTTGAAAAATAGCCTCATAATGAGGCTATTTTTTATCATTCATTGTTTTCACAAAGGTAGTTACCGTGATCCACCATATTCCTAATGTATTAAGCAAAGAACAAGTTCAGTACTTTCGTGAAGAAATGGATAAAATCGAATGGGCCAATGGAAAAGTTACGGCAGGTACTCTGTCTGCTACCGTGAAAAATAATCAGCAACTGCCTGAAGACCACCCTTTAACCCACCATCTCAGCAACATCATTTTAGAAGAACTGGGCAAACATCCTCTGTTTCTCTCAGCAGCTTTACCGCTGGATATTATCCCCCCACTTTTCAATCGTTATGAAAATCAGGAATCTTTTGGATTCCATGTTGATAATTCAATTCGTCGAATTCGTGGCACTAAAGAACGCTTACGTACTGATTTATCTTGCACTTTGTTTTTATCAGAACCTGATGAATATGAAGGCGGAGAACTGGTCATTGAAGATACCTATGGTTATCACGAAGCCAAATTACCCGCGGGTGATATGGTGCTCTACCCTTCATCTAGTCTACATGAAGTCACTGCAATCAGCAGTGGGTGTCGAACGGCTTCATTCTTTTGGGTACAAAGCATGATCCGTGATGATGCTGAACGGAATATGTTATTTACATTGGATCAAACCATTCAAAATCTGCGTATGCAGCTTGGTGATACTCATCAAGAAGTGATTAAAATGACCAATCTTTATCACAACCTGATGCGTAAATGGGCTGAGCTATAATTCGTACACTTTTCAAAGCTTAGAGATAAAATTAACTTTTTTATCTCTAATTGATAAAACTACGGGAAATTTTCCCCATTAAAATTAAAATAGTGCAAAAAACAGGGAAATATTTTCCACTCATTCAAATTAAAATGTTTTATAGACCTTTGCAGTCGTCTGTATTTTCGCCTAGACTGAGTATCGTTAGATGATTAATATAACTGCAAAATTAAATACCCCATATGAATGGTAGATGATGAAAACAAATCGCGGCTTTACCCACCCGTCTCATACAACACATCTTGCTGCACTTCTCCTGATGCTGCGCCTCGCGCGCGTATAATTTTTTTCGCCTACATTTTTAGGCGCTCGATCCCCGAATTCGCTTTAAATTAATTCTTATAGACACCATATATATCTGTAGCACGTTGCCTTTTATTTGACTCAGCAACCATGCTACGACAAGGAGTTATCTCATGATGTTGGCTGACCCAAGCAAAAAATACCGCCGTATGTACCAGCGAGTGGATTTACCAGATCGTCAATGGCCGAATAATGAAATCAATCAAGCACCGATTTGGATGAGTACTGACCTTCGTGATGGCAACCAAGCGATTTTTGAACCGATGGATATGGATCAAAAATTAAAAATGTTCCACATGTTGGTTAAAATTGGCTTCAAACATATTGAAATTGGTTTCCCTTCTGCATCTCAAATTGACTTCGACTTTACTCGTAAATTGATCGAAGAAGATTTGATTCCTGACGATGTCTATATCGAAGTTTTGGTGCAAGCACGTGATCATTTGATTGAACGTACCTTTGAAGCGTTGGTTGATGCAAAGCGTGCCATTGTGCATATTTATAATTCAAACTCTCCAACCTTCCGCCAGAAAGTCTTGAATGTCGATGCCAATGGCTCAAAACAACTTGCGATTAATGCGGCCAGCAAAGTCAAAGAATATGCAGCGCAATACCCTGCCACAGACTGGATTTTCCAGTACAGTCCAGAATGTTTCTCTGCAACTGAATTAGACGTTGCCAAAGATGTCTGTGATGCGGTCACTGAAATCTGGGAAGCGTCACCAACCAATAAAGTCATCTTGAACTTGCCTGCAACAGTGGAAGTGTCTACCCCGAATGTCTATGCCGATCAAATCGAATGGATGCACCGTAACTTGGAACGTCGTGATGGGGTGATTATCTCTGTACACTGTCACAACGACCGTGGTTGTGGTATCGCTGCCTCTGAATTGGCGATTATGGCGGGTGCTGACCGTGTTGAAGGTTGCGTATTTGGTAATGGTGAGCGTACAGGTAATGTCGACGTTGCTGCGATTGCCTTAAACATGTACACCCAAGGTGTTGCACCCAACTTAGACTTCTCAAATATCAATGAAATCATTGCAACAGTTGAAGAATGTACAGGTTTACCTGTGCACCCTCGTCACCCGTATGCAGGTGATTTAGTCTTTACTGCATTCTCTGGTTCACACCAAGATGCAATTAAAAAAGGCTTCGAATTCCAGAAAAATGAAGAGATCTGGGATATGCCATATTTACCAATCGACCCAAAAGACTTAGGCCGTGACTACGATGCAGTGATTCGTGTGAATAGCCAATCAGGTAAAGGCGGTATTGCATACTTATTAGAATCAAACTACAACGTTGCCTTGCCACGTCGTGTGCAAATCGAATTCAGCCAGATCGTACAGCAGCATACCGATGAAAATGGTACAGAAATCAGTGCACATGAAATCTGGACCTTATTTGAAAATACCTATGTCGATGTGAAGAATAGCCATTATCAAACCAAGCATTATCAATTGTCGGATATCAATGGTACACAAATCATTGAATTAGACGTTGAAATTGACGGTGAAATTCAGCGTCTCCGTGGTGAAGGTAATGGCCCAATTTCAGCTATGTTGAATGCCTTACAGTTACCAATTGATGTGGTGAACTATGAAGAGCGCAGTATCAGTTCAGGTGCCAATGCCAAAGCACTTGCCTTGATTGAGCTTCAAGTGAAAGGCACAGGTAAGAGCGCATTTGGTGCAGGTGTACATGACAACATCGTAACTTCATCCATCGAAGCCATTATTGCCTGTACCAATCGTTTGATTGAACAAGGGGTATTAACCACCGATCAAGTGGCTGCAGCAGCTGTTTAGATAGGTGAAATATCACATAATCGTCAGTAAAGCTGAGTTGTAATATCAGAAAAAATGACTTTTGAAAGGATACCTGAATTGGTATCCTTTTATTATTAATGATTTATTATAGGGCGAATCATTCCAGTGTCTTTTCCATCGGATTCAGTGGGCGTAGTCACACCACAAAAGTTTCACTTTGAACAACCGTTAGAACTTGAATGTGGCCGAGTATTGCCGCGTTTCGATTTAATGGTTGAAACCTATGGAACACTCAATGCAGATCAATCCAATGCCATTCTGATTTGCCATGCGCTGTCAGGACATCACCATGCGGCAGGCTATCATCATGAAGATGACAAAAAAGCAGGCTGGTGGGACAGTTGTATTGGCCCAGGAAAAGCCATTGATACCAATCACTTCTTTGTCGTTTCCTTAAATAATATTGGTGGATGCAGTGGTTCAACCGGCCCTACTTCACCGAATCCAGAAAATGAAAATCGTCCCTATGGTCCAGACTTTCCACTCGTTACCGTGCGAGACTGGGTGAAAACCCAAGCCATGTTGTCAGACCGTTTAGGCGTTAAAGTTTGGTATTCTGTCATTGGTGGCTCTCTGGGTGGCATGCAAGCCTTACAATGGTCTTTGGATTATCCAGACCGATTACAAAAATGCGCCATCATCGCCAGTGCACCCAAATTATCAGCCCAAAATATTGCCTTCAACGAAGTTGCACGCCAATCGATTCTTTCCGATCCCGATTTCCATCATGGACGCTATCTTGAAAATGACAGTTATCCAAAACGTGGTTTGATTTTGGCGCGTATGGTCGGTCATATCACCTACTTGTCGGAAGAAGCCATGAAACAAAAATTTGGTCGCGATTTAAAATCGGGCAAATTTATGTATGGTTTTGATGTCGAATTCCAAGTGGAAAGCTATTTGCGTTACCAAGGCGAACAATTTAGCCGCAACTTTGATGCAAATACTTACTTGATTATGACTAAGGCTTTGGATTATTTTGACCCTTCTCGGGAATATGAGCATTCGTTGACGAAGGCAATGAGTCAACCGAAGTGCCAATTTTTGGTGATTTCATTTACCACAGACTGGCGTTTTAGTCCAAGCCGTTCTCAAGAACTGGTGGATGCTTTGATTGATAATCATAAGCCTGTCAGCTACTTAGATATTGATGCTGAACAAGGCCATGACTCGTTCCTATTCCCTATTCCACTGTATGTGAAAACGCTACGCGCATTTTTAGGTGGAGAACAACAGTTGCAATCGACATCGCAGGAGCAGCATTAATGCGTATAGATCAACGACTCGCCGAAAAATGGATTAACCCGAACTCTAGCGTGTTAGACTTAGGCTGCGGTGATGGTGAATTGCTGGCTCATATGAGCAAACAGCACAATATTCGTGCCTATGGTCTAGAAATTGATCAAGAAAAGATTGCAATTGCCGTCAGTCGGGGGTTAAATATTATCCAACAGGACTTAAACCTTGGTTTAAGCCGTTTTGCCGACCAGTCTTTTGACTCTGTGGTCATGGCACAAGCTTTGCAAGCTGTAGATGCACCCGATGTATTACTTCGTGATATGGTGCGTGTCGGCAAACAGGCCATTATTACTTTTCCAAATTTTGCATATTGGAAGACACGCTCTTTTCTTGCATTGAAAGGGAAAATGCCTGTTTCGGAAGCTTTACCGTATATGTGGTATAACACCCCGAATATTCATTTATGTACTTTCCGTGACTTTGAAGCCTTATGTGCTGAGAATCGGATTAAAATTATTAATCGACTTGCCGTTAATGGTGACCAACAAGGTAGTGTGCTCAGTAAGCATATGCCGAACCTATTTGGTGAAGTCGCAATTTATCGAGTGAGCGCTCTATGAAAAAGACATTAATCAGCACATTTTTATTTGGTCTGATCAGTATACAAGCGCACGCTGACTATGTTGCTCAACCTCAATCGGTTGCAACACAGGCAGCGCGATATTCAGTGATGGGTATCAATGAACTACAAAGCGCAGCAAAATCTGGTCAAGCTGGGGCACAGTTTTACTTAGCAACCCGTTACCAGTTTGGTAAAGACGTTGCTAAAGACGAAAAACAAGCATTTTCTTTATTCAAAGCAGCAGCAGATCAAGGTTTATCTGCAGCACAATTGAATGTTGGCCGTATGTATGCCGATGGTATTGGCGTAAAGAAAGACGATGCTTTAGCGCGTAAATATTTCGAGAAAGCAGCAAGCAATGGTGACAATCGTGCCAGCTTCAATCTTGCAATGATGGAAGAGCAGAAGAAAAACTTTGTCGGGGCTTATCAGTGGTATGAGCTTTCAACCCGCGATGGTATGTTGGACACCAAAGTAATCAGTCTTTCTGAAGGTAAGAAAACCGCGTTGGCTGCAAACTTAACTCAAGATCAGATTCGTACTGCACGTGACCGTGCTGATAAATGGATTCAAGCGCAATAATCTTGCTTAGATCTATTGAGTGATTTTAAAAACCGACTTGTAAGAGTCGGTTTTTTATTACGATAATCTTGGTCTATATCGAATAAAAACCCTAAGCTAATTTGCTGATAAGACAATAAGTATAAAGATGAGAAAATTAATGCTTAATAGAAATGAATTTAAACTGTCAATTTATATAAGTCTTTTCTTTATAGTGAGTAGCATCATTATATTTCAGTTGCTAAAGCCATTCTTTTTTGATCGTTCTCAAATATTAACTTTATCGATTCAAATTACTTCTTATAAAAATGGCTATACACAAAGCGATTTCATGAAAGAGTTAGAAAAGTTAAATTCAACTGCTTATGCGAAATATGAGTCTGATTACTTTTTCCCATTTATCACAACCCATCTACAACGTGAAACGATCTTAATGCTACCAGTATTCAGAAAAAATACAGATGCAGAAATCAGTGAAATATCATCAAAGTCAAATAATCAGTTTCATTATCATCTTCCTTTTTACTCCCAAGAGCATTTTTATCCCATCGCGTATATCAGCCTCGATTTCCCTTTAATTTTTGGAGGTATTACTTTTGATTGCAAAAGCAAGCACCCACAACAGACATCTTTGATTGAAACAGAAAACTATACCGCCCAAATCATTTTCAATCGAAAAAATGCACTATTCATTCATATTCATAATTCAGCTATTTCATTCAAGAAATACGTTAAAATATGCAAAATTTAGATAGGTTTAACTCATGTCTACTCAATCATGGCTCAACCAAGGCAGCCTTGTGCTTGCAAGTAATAACAAAGGTAAAGTGGTCGAATTTGAACATCTCTTTCAACAACTAAATCTACCTGTCGAGATTATTCCTCAAGGTAAACTCGATATTGAAGATGCGATTGAAGACGGTCTTAGCTTTGTTGAAAATGCCATTATCAAAGCACGCCATGCCTCTAAACTTTCAGGTAAACCTGCGCTAGCAGATGACTCTGGACTGTGTGTCCCGATCTTAGGTGGTGCACCTGGGATTTACTCAGCACGCTATGCGGGTGAACATGGTCATGATGCTGCCAATAACCAAAAACTGTTGGCTGATCTTGAACCTTTACGTAAAGAGGGTGAAGCGATTGAAGGCATGTTTGTTTGTGTTTTGGCGCTGGTCACGCATGCAGAAGATCCACTGCCACAAATTTTCCAAGGCATCTGGAAAGGTGAGATTTTAGCAGCAGCACGTGGTGAAAATGGTTTCGGTTATGACCCTTTATTCTGGCTACCAGAACACAATGTTTCGAGTGCTGAACTGAGCAAAGCTGAGAAAAATAAGATCAGCCATCGCGGTCAAGCCATGCAGCTGTTTAAAGCCAGTTTGGTTTAAAACCCTAAAGTGCTCTCCTATATGAGGGCACTTTTTATATGCAGCAATAGACCATAGATTACAATCACCACACAGCTCACAATCGTTCCCGCAGCAATATAGCGAGCTGAAATGCCCGTACCTTGGTAATGCGTTTCCAAAGCAACAATATTAGCGGCAGGAGGTAAACAAAATAAGAAAAACAGTACAGGGAGCAATGATTCAATCTGCGGAATCGCAATAAAATAATAGGTCAACGTACAAATTATGATGCCACACAAGAGTTTGAACATTAAGGTTCGCGTACTCAGTAGCAAATCAGCCAGATGTACCCGAGTATGTCTCAGCCACATGCCTAAAATACACATGCCCGCAAAGCTCATCCCAAATTTGGCAATATCATACAGCCCCTCTAGAACAAAATTATCCTGCAAACGATGAATACCCAACAGCCATAGAATCAGGGCTGCAAACAAGGCCAATACTGGTGGCGACTTAAGAACTTTTTGCAGGGTCGTTAAATAATTCGTTGGTGCTTCAGAAACAGCAGACACTGCCCAGATATTGCCAAACAGCGACCCCCCAATATACAGCGCGATCATGGCACCACTGACCTGCTCACCAAATAAGGCGATGGCAAATGGAAAACCCAGCCAGCCAATATTGCTATAACTTACACAGAGTGCTTGTAAGCGATCCTTTGAGAAGTGAAAAAAACTATAAAATAGAAGAATCGATGTAATGAAACTAAATCCCATCAGTGCAAAGCTACCGGCCTGATAAAACACCATGTTGTAGACAATCACCACAGGAATAAATAAGCGTGCCAATAAGGAAGCTAAGATTTTCTTCGCCTGTTCCGCGACTTTGAATTGAGCAAGCAACAGCCCGAAAATAAAGGCACTGATGGGGAGAATAAAGGTCATGTCGATCTGTTTTTATCATGTCTGATATGTTGCTTATGCTAGCACTATTTACCGTTGGGTAAATGTGTTGTCTTAAAACTGCAATATAAGTGTCACATCTTTGTCATGGCAAGCTGTTGAGATATATCCAAAGTTTTATAGGAATAGAATGATGGCTGGTTTATCAATTTGGCACGTACTGATTTTTGCAATTGTAGTGATTCTACTGTTCGGTACATCGAAGCTAAAAAACCTCGGTAAAGACGTTGGCGGCGCTGTCAAAGATTTCAAAAAATCAATGAAAGAAGAAGAAGCTGCGACACCTTTAAATGAACCTCGCACCATTGATGCTCAAGTTAAAAATACTGAAAGCTCAGTAAAAAGCTAAGCGAGCACGACTATGCTGAATTTGGGAATGACTGAAATCTTTTGCTTTGCTGTGATTGCATTGCTGGTGCTCGGTCCTGATAAATTGCCAGAAGCTGCGCGGTTCGTAGCGAAATGGTATGGAAAAATTAAAAAGTTTATCAACAACATTCAGAACGAAATTGATCGAGAATTACGCCTTTCTGAGTTCCGCGAAGAAATGCAAAAAGAAATTGATAAAATCACTGAACTTGAACGCAGGATGCAACAACAGTTAGACGCGCTTAAAAATACACAAACGCCTTCTGAAGTTGAAGAAGTAAAAACTGAGACTAAAGTCCCAATCATCTACACGCTTTTTTCTCAGCAAATGACCATTCCTTTCAGTCTTGAATATCAAAAGCAGTTACCTTTCAAACCTGAGCCGAAGCTATCGACTCAACAGTTTGATACAGAATTAAAGATTGCCGTATGAGCCAATTACCATCAACTTCAGTCACTACTGATGAACCCTTACAGCAAATGCCTGTGATGCAGCATTTGATTGTGCTGCGCCAATATCTATTTAAGATTGTTGGGGTCACGATTTTTCTTTTCTTCTGCTTATTGCCTTTTAGAAATACCACCTATCAATGGCTGTCTGAGCCATTAAGACAGCAGCTACCTGCAACCTCCACCATGATTGCAACCGATGTCACTGCAACATTTATGGCACCGTTTAAGCTGAATTTATTTGTCGCGTTTATGCTGGCAATGCCCTATATCATTTATCAGATCTGGTCATTCATCAAACCAGCACTGTATGAAAAAGAACGTCATTTGGCCATTCCCCTGTTATTAGGCAGTATTGTGCTATTCTATTTAGGTGTGGCATTTGCTTATTTCATTACCTTGCCTGCGATTTTGCATTTCTTTATTAGCGTTTCCCCAGAAACAGTTGCACCCATGACAGACATCAACAGCTATCTCAGCTTCTGTCTAAAATTGTTCTTGGTGTTTGGTTTTACCTTTGAAATCCCAATTATTACTTTAGTTTTGATTTTAATTGGCGTGGTCAGCACCCAAACACTGATCGAAAAGCGTCGCTTCATCGTCGTCGGGTGTTTCTTTGTCGCGATGTTTGTCACACCACCCGATGCCTTGTCGATGATCATGCTGGCAGTTCCGATGTGGATGCTATTTGAATTGGGCTTATTATTTGGAAAAATACTGGAAAAAAGAAAAGCATCTGCTTAACTTGAATACTTGACAAATCTCCGAAATTCATCGGAGATTTTTTATTACAACCTTATATTTATTAACTAGTTATAAAATAAAAAATGTCTTCAAACTGCCTTCAAACTGTCAGAAAACTGTCATCTCCGCTTCATAGAATCGATCAGGATTTATTTATCATATATTACAGATACGGATTTACTATGACAGCCAATACCAATCAGCCAAGTCGTCGTGATATTTTAAAATGGTTCGCGGGTGTTCCGTTTTTACCACTAGGGGCAATGGGCACAGCAGCAGCTTTAACAGGTTGCAATGATGACAACGATAATAACGTTGTTACACCACCAGCAAAACTGGTTAAATTTAAAAATGCCAAATTTACACCAATGGCTGCTCCATCAACCACAGCAGAAATGGCCACCACTTCTGTTAAATCAAGTTTAACAGTGACTTGGGAAGACAATACCAGTACTGAATATAAATTAGGTTATCAAGAATTTTTCCGCACGGGTATGGAAGTTGACAATATCAATGGCGGCAAAATTATCGCAGGTAGCTATTACGACATTAACAACAAAGCGATCAGAGATACATCGGTGGCAGGTCAAGAACGTCAATTCTTCTCTGACTGCCCAGATGGCTCTTCAATGATCCATCTCAAAGATGCAAAAGTTGACGGTGTCAACAACCCTGTGTTCCATGTGGTTCAGTTTGAGTACACCACACAAAACTTGGCCAAACAAAGTATGTATGGTCAGTTGCCATCTCCGATTGCAGTATTGACCTTAGAGCAAGATCAAAAAACTGGACATCTTGCATTGAAAAAATACTTCAATGTCGATATGTCTAAAGTCCATGGTCTATGGATTACTTGTGGTGCTAGCCTTTCACCTTGGAATACACACCTTTCAAGTGAAGAATATGAGCCAGATGCTTTTGATCAAATTGGTAGTACCTTAGCAACATTAAGAGCCTATAGTAAAAACCTGTATGGCAATGAAAATACAGCCAATGTCTATAACTATGGTCATTTACCAGAAATCATTCTGGATGGTAAAGGTCGTGGTACTGCAGTTAAGCACTACTGCTTAGGCCGTATTTCACATGAGCTGATTCAAGTCATGCCAGACAACCGTAGCGTGATCATGGGTGATGACTATACCAACGGTGGCTTCTTTATGTTTGTTGCAGATAAAGAAAAAGACTTATCTGCTGGGACGCTATACGTTGCAAAGTACACTGCTGAGCTGAATGAAACGTCTACAGCACCAATTAAATGGATCAAACTGGGTCATACCGACAGTAAAACCATTGAAGACTTGGTCAATGTTCGTGGCATTAAAGCTGAAAACATTATGGAGAGCTTAACCACCGCACCTGCAGACTTAACCGGTTATACGCAGATTGTATTGGATAAGAAAACACTCTGGATCAAGTTAAAAGAAGCCAATAACGGTTTCAGCAAAGCAGAAATCGAATTAGCTGCTGCCTTCCTCGAAACGCACCGTTATGCTGCCCTTAAAGGCGGTAGTATGGCATTCACCAAGATGGAAGGAACTACCGTTAACATTAAGGATAAGGTGGCTTATTCTGCACTTGCCAATATTCAAGACTCGATGATCGAAGGTAAATCAGGCTGGGTTGCTGCACACAATGTTAAATTCAAGAGCACACTGAAAGCTGGTGGTGTACTTGCGCATGATCTGAAAGGCAGCCAAGTTGACCACCTAAACAATGTGATCAATAGTGAATGGACGCCTTACCAAAGCCATATGGTTCTGATGGGCAAAGACATTCCTGTGGATAGCTTGGGCAATACCGCTGATCCAAATAACATTGCCAGCCCAGATAACCTGAAATTCTCTGAAACGTTACGTACTTTGTTCATCGGTGAAGATAGCGGTAACCATACCAATAACTTCCTTTGGGCTTATAACGTTGAAACCAAGTCTTTAGACCGAATTCTGTCTACACCAGCGGGTGCAGAATCTACTGGTCTACATGCGGTTGACTCAGTGAATGGCTGGACCTATATCATGAGCAACTTCCAACATGCAGGTGATAGCTCAAGTCTTCCTGCTGATTTAAAAGCAAAAGTTTTAGCCAACTACAATGGTGGTTATAGTGCTAGTGTTGGCTATATCACCGCTGATCCTGTTGCACCATCAATTGAGAAAAAAGCTTAAATCCAAGCTTTAAGCCCAAAAAGAAAATGTCGACAAAGGTCGGCATTTTTTATTCAACCAAGCAATCTCTCCCTGCACTCTTTACCACTGGTTTTTACCCCAAAGAAAACCACAGCAAACAATCGCTTTTATTTCGATTGCTTAAGTTGCCTGAAGGGAGATGAGCGATATCTGTTGTCTATTTTCACTACTTTTCTTGTTATAAAAAAAGCCCCTTTAAAAAAGGAGCTCAATTCAGCCAATCCAACTTTATGCAATTAATCACCAAAGTCAGAATAATCTTTGCTGGTAAATTTACTGTAGCTTTTCCAAGGTTCTGCAATATTAACCTGTTGGATATTGGCTTTCAAAATGTCATAACGCAAGCCATCTAGACTGCGCACCTCCACTCGTTTAGCAATGTTATTGCGATTATCCCATTCGATGCTCATTTTATTTTTCTTATTCTGGCTTTCATACCAAGTGCTGTTGCCGTCTTTTTTCTTGACAGTCATGCCCTTTAAGCTTTTAGGGTCAATCAATGAATACACACAGTTCCAACAGTTGCTGAGCCCTAACATATCGACATCGGCATCTTGTAAATGCACAACAGTTTTATCTTCCATCAACACCAAATTGAGTTTGGGCTGTTTTTTCTGATCAATAAAATAATGCTGAGCTGCTTCAGCTAAATCCAAATGTTTATGCCCACCCTTTTCATGCCCATGTTGGTGATGTTTAGGCAGTACACGTTCAATCCAGATATTCTGGGTATTACGATACATGCGCTCCTGAAACACACTGGTACGTGTCACACCATCATTGCCAATGCTTTGGGTCTCACGGGTAATATTGGCACTTAATACTGGGGCTGCATGCAAAGACGTCATTCCCACGCTCAGTAATACCGCACTCATCACTAGACGCATGTTATTTCCTACATAAAAAAACCTCAGTCATAGTGACTGAGGTTTTTTGCAATATGATGAAAATATTGAATAAAGCGTTTATTTAAAACCAAATGCTTCTTTTAACTTGCTAAATACCCATGCATTTTCACGCGTGCCTTTAAACACTTGTGAGCCCGCGCCTTCAGCAAATAACAGTACATCACCACCACCATGTGTTTCAGAACCAGGATTGCCTAGTTTGACTCCAACCTCTTGTAAGTAGTCATCTGCAGCTGCGTCATTGTCAGTAATATCAATACGCGATGTTGGACGTGGTCCGCCACCATTACCAAACACCAAAGTGGTTGAAGTTTTACCATTCACATCCAGATTCGGGGCATGCTTTTTACCATCAGCCAATACACGTGTGCGCGCATCGGTCGCTTTGGCTTCTTGATAGCTATAGCTCAAACCCAAAATACCTGGGTTAGTAGTTGTAGTTTTTCCAGTACGCGCGGTATAGCCATTAAAGGTCATAGTGTGGTCATGATCCGCAGTCACCACGATCAATGTATTTTTTAATTCAGGATCAGTTTTCTTGATTTTATCCAATGCCGTCTTAATCGCATTATCAAAAGCAATGGTGTCTTGCAATGCACGTTTGGCATTGGTGCCATGTAAAGCATGGTCAATACGTCCGCCTTCCACCATCAAGAAAAAGCCTTTGCCCGCAGTATCTTGTGCTTGTAGCAGGTCAATTGATTTTGCAGTCATTTCAGCCAAACTTGGTTGGTTTGGTGCTGTTCGTGCTCGGTCTAAATCGTATTCCAAATGTGAGGTTGCTGAATAAAGACCGATGTATTTTTTATTCAATGGTGCTGCATCCATCTCTGCTTTGGTCGCACCAACAGTGTAGTTTTTGGCTTTTAATTCATTCAGTAGGTTACGCCCATCAATACGCCCCTTCTTGTTATCCGCCGCATTATAAGGGGTGAAATGATTGCGCCCGCCACCCATCAATACATCAACGCCATCTAACAGTTTAGTGTTATAACCGGCACCGCCAGGGATCACCTGACGTGCAATCTCAAACTGTGCATTACGATTACACACATGAGAGAAGGTCGCAGCAGGCGTTGCATGGGTCAATTCCGTGGTGGTAATGGCACCGACTTTCTTGCCGTTGGCTTTGGCAAGTTCAAGTATTGTCTCTGCTGGACTACCCGCTGCGACACTTGAACCTGGGGTTGGGCAATTGTTAATGGCATTGGATACTGTGTTCTTTCCATCTGTCCATGTACTTGGTTCGACTGCAACGGTGCCTGGCGTCATCCCAATCACTTCATTGCGGGTTTTCTTGCCCGTCATATAAGCCGCCATTGATGGTGCACTGTCGGTGGTTTGACCATCTTCTGAATAGGTCTTGATGCGTACGGTACGGCGTAAGGTGTCCATGGTTAATTTGCCGGACTCACCATAAGCATAAATACGACTTGCGGTCACCGTGGTTGGCCCCATCCCATCACCCAAGAAGAAAATGATATTCTTGGCTTCACCTGCAGCTTGTGCGCCAGTGCTTGCAGCAACTAATGCAACAGTTAAAACAGATGCTTTCATACCGAACTGACCTAATTTAAATTGTTTTAACATCATCGTTCTCCAGTCTGTTGTTATTTATCTAGGCCAATGGCTTTGCGAACTAAGTTAAATACTTCGATGTTTTCAAGGCTACCGTGGAAGTTATCTGAACCTACACCAATGGCACCAAGGAAGACATCAGTACCACCATGTGTTTCACTATCCGCAAAACCGGTTTGCACCACAGCTTCTTGCTGGAAGTCATCGGAAGCTGTACCTGTACACCAACCTTCTTTATCAATATCCGTACCACGACTATCGGTAAATTTACCCGCTGGACCAGTTACTGGATTACAGCTGTCGTTATCGACTAAGCCGCCACGTGCTTCGATACGATCATTGTCTAAACGTTTTTTACCTGTGCCGAAGCCAATAATTGGGTATGGGTTACCATTCACATCGGTAGAATATCCAGCTTTGTTATAGCTTTTCACTAGACCGAGGACACTGGTCTCACCACCCTTCACATACTTACCTGTACGTTTCGCATAGCCATTCAAGACCATAGTGTGGTCATGGTCAGCGGTGACCACAATCAAGGTATTCTTGAGTTCAGGATCGGTTTTTTTAACTTTATCAATTGCAGCTTTAATTGCATTATCAAAGGCAACGGTGTCTTGTAATGCGCGTTTCGCATTGGTGTCATGCAGTGCATGGTCAATACGGCCACCCTCAACCATCAAGAAGAAGCTTTTGTTTTTTGCTTGTAGAACATCAATGGCCTTGGTGGTCATATCAGCAAGACTTGGCTCATCAATTTTCTTATTGGTACGATCCAAGTCATAGTTCATATGGCTGGCATTGAATAAGCCCAATAATTTCTTGGTTTTGGTTGGATCAATTTTGGTTAAATCACTTCCGCTTGAAACAAAGCTATAACCTTGGTCTTGCATTTCTTTAACCAGATCACGACCATCAGCACGTTTACCACCTGCAACAGTCGTCGGTTTAAACTGGCGTAAACCACCGCCCAACACCACATCCACACCATCATTAAGTTTGCTATTGTACGCGCCCCATCCCGTGCCTTTACCTGCAGGAACAAGCTGTGCCGCAATATCGTTCTCAGCATCACGATGGCACACATGCGCATAGGTCGTGGCAGGTGTTGCATGGGTAATACGGGTTGTCGTAACCAGCCCAGTGCCCATGCCTTGCGCTTTAGCAAGTTCAAGCAATGTTTCTGCTGGTTTCTTGCCTTTATTGGCTGCAACATCGTCACAGGTACTGGTACCATCTGCTTTCGGTGGGGATGCGATGGTGCCTGTCTGCATGGAAATGACTTCATTATTCATTTTCACGCCCGTCATATAGGCTGCCATAGATGGCGCACTGTCTGTCACTTGACCATCTTCTGAAAAGGTACGAACAAATGCGGTTTCTGGGAGCGTATCAATGGTCAAATCACCATCCTCCCCTACAGAGTAAATACGCGATGCAGTTAAGGTGGTAATCCCCATACCATCGCCTAAAAAGAAAATTACATTTTTTGCCGTTGGTGTTTTTGGTACTTCTGTTTCGTCATTATTATCACTATTGTTACAAGCAGTCATTCCAGCTGATAAGACTGCCATTAAACTGACCGCCAATAGCTTTTTGGAAAAGCTCGTCTTCGATAAGAACATAGAATATCCCCAGATGTATTGTTTGGACGTAACTTGATTGGCTACACCATAACAATGCTGGGTGACCCTTTTATGTCACCTTGATGACAGTATTATTTCATCTTGTTGTTTTATATAGATAATTACGTTATAACATATCAATCTAAAGATTCAAATTGACGTGTAGATCAATCACCTGTCCCTGCTGTTCTCCCTGTTGAGATTTCTCTAGCCATTGCCATTGGGTGTCCGTCAATCTTAAAAAATTAGAGCATCGTGTCCCATAAATTGGACTTTGAATAAAGGTGGACGACAATAAGGCTTCCATCTCTGGATTGATTCCTGTATCGGGTAACAGATTGGCGATGACTTTACGCTCATCTTCCAAAATATCCCAAGCGGCGGCATCAATTACTGATTCAGTCATTTGTGTTTGTTGCAACATCGGTAACAACTCTTGGGTAAAGCGCTGACGCAAATGTTTGGTTTTCTCCCAGTCTTCCGACATGAGGCCATTGGAGACCACATATACCCCATTGGCAAGCACTTGTGGGGCTTCACCTCGGTTACTCATATAAACGGCTTGGCTTCGATCCCCTACAAATAAATTAAAGCCTGCGTAGTCCTGCTGCCTTTGTTCCAGTTGTTGGGCAAAACGGATGGGGGCTAAATCACTTTCTAAAAAAGATTGAATCAAGTGCCCTCGAGACGTGGTATAGGCATTTTGATCTCGACCATTGCGAAAATTGGTGACAATCGCCCAACGGCCTGATGCTGTGACCCCCATCCAAGTCCCTCCCGATTGCAAATCCTGTCCCGCCACAATGCTACTGTTTTGCCATACATGTAAGGCAGCACTGGGGCGATGATAAAATTCATCCCGATTTGAAATTAAACACAGCGGTATCTCATCCAGCACCTGCCATGCAAAAGCGACAATACACATAAATCCTTTTCCCCCATGTTTTGGGACATTGATCTTTCACATTGAATGTACAACATTTTTCACATCATTCCGCTACAATCTGCTCAAAATATAAAATTGAGGAACAGCGATGCTGACCTACCCAAATATTGATCCAGTTGCGCTGAGCTTAGGACCAGTCAAAGTGCACTGGTACGGACTCATGTATCTGTTGGCTTTTCTATGTGCATGGGGTTTAGCATCGTATCGCGCTAAACAACGTGATGGCTGGACAGCCGACATGGTGTCAGATCTAGTCTTCTATGGTGCATTGGGCGTGGTACTCGGTGGACGTGTCGGCTATGTGTTGTTCTACGAATTTGATAAGTTTTTAGAAAATCCATTATGGCTGTTCCAAGTCTGGACTGGTGGCATGAGCTTCCACGGCGGCTTCCTCGGTGTGATGATTGCGATGCTGTTTTGGTGTAAAAAATACCAAAAAACATGGTTCCAGACCTTGGACTTTATTGCGCCCTGCGTACCAACAGGCTTAATGTTTGGCCGCTTTGGTAACTTTATTGGGGGTGAACTATATGGCCGTCCAGTACAAGACCCAAGCTATCCATTTGGCATGATTTTCCCAACAGATCCACTCGGTTTGGTGCGCCACCCTTCACAAATCTATCAAGCCCTTTGTGAAGGCTTGATCCTGTTCATCGTGCTCTGGTGGTTCAGTTCTAAGCCTCGCCCTCGTATGGCCGTTTCAGCCTTATTCTTGGTTGGCTATGGGGTTGCACGCTTCTTTATGGAATTCTTCCGCGAACCCGATGCAGACCAAGGCTACATCTTATTTGGTTGGATGACCAAAGGTCAGATTCTCAGCTTCCCAATGATTATAATTGGTGTGTGGATGATCTGGTACGCTTACCGTAAGAACATCTATGACTGGCAGTTAAAGAAATAATAAAAATGGGAGCGAATGCTCCCTTTTTTAGGCCGATAACTCAGCTCATTTATCAATCTGCCGCAAACAGGGTATATTGATGCTATCCCGCGTAGGAGAGCATCAATGCAGCAAAAAAGTCAGCATCTCATCAGCTTTAAAGTGCAGAAACTGGTTCTTTGCCTCTCTCCCTTACAGTTCAATCAGCAGTTGGTCAGCCAAATCGAAAAATCACTTGGACTCAGTTTCATCAACGACAATGAGCCGCATCGGGTGTGTTTCGCCAATCAAAACACCGAATTACAAGATGCGTATAAACAGGTGTTTAGCGCCGTTGATTTACTTGATTATCTCTATGCAAGTTTAATCGCAGACCAGCAAAGTCCAGAAAAAATACAGCTAGATCATCCAGCCTTAACTCCAATTCCCTATCCAACTGACAATCTTATTTTCTGGAAAATGGTCGCAACGGGGCGGCAATATCGACTTTCGCTGAGTTAAAACTTTCCAGCCAATGCCTTCACCACATCACCTAAACGTTTACCCTGCGCTTCACACAAGATTTTCTCATCTTGACTTAAGCTCTGATCATGCCGTGGTCCGCTAACATGACTGGCACCATATGGTGTTCCGCCCGTTTTAGTATTGGACAAGGCTGGAATCGAATTGGGTAGTCCCATAATCATCATGCCATGATGAAACAACGGCGGTAACATGCTCAACAAGGTACTTTCCTGCCCACCATGCATCGAACCAGAAGACGTAAACACACAAGCAGGTTTATTATGCAAAGCACCATTCAGCCATAGGCTGGTGGTTTGATCCCAAAAGTATTTCATCTCACTGGCCATATTGCCAAAACGCGTTGGCGAACCCAAGGCCAAACCCGAACAATGGCTGAGATCTTCTAAAGTGCAATAAATGTCGCCATCTGCTGGAATGCTTGGTGCCGCTTCAGTCACAACGGTGGCTAAATTCGGCACCGTTCGAATGCGCGCTGTTACACCTGCTGCTTCAATTCCATCGGCAATCAGATGCGCCATTTGCTTGGTTGAACCATATTTACTGTAATAAAGAACAAGAACGTAAGGTTGCATCACTTTCAAGAATTTTGTTAAAAAGGACACTATACGACATTTTTTACTTTTTGAGCTGTAGTAAATCCTGTGATTCCACTGGATTTTTATTAAAAATAACTAGGATAGAACCCATGATCTTAAATCGTTATCTAAAAAAACTGCCTTTTTTAGAGAAAACATGGTTTCAATTTATTGTATTTGTGTTACGACGTTTTGAAGCGGATCGCTGTCGGGAACAAGCAGGTGGTTTGACCTATACCACCCTGTTTGCAGTGGTACCGATGCTGACTGTTTTTTTAGTGATTATCTCTTCAATTAAAGCTTTAGAACCAGCTCGACAACAGTTACAACAATTGATTTATAGCAATTTTTTGCCGAAAAGCACCATTGCCTTTGATAAAGCCTTAAATGCCTTTACCGAAAAATCCAGTAACCTGACCATTATTGGTGTACTGTTCCTGTTTGTCACCACGGTGCTGATGCTGACTTCGATTGAGAATGTATTTAATCGGATTTGGCGAGTGAAAGAGACGCGCACAGGTTTAGTCGGATTTATGCGTTATTGGACCATTATTTCCTTGGGACCTATTGTTCTAGGTAGTGCCTTTGTCCTATCTTCGACCGTCGCCTCTATCAATGTACTCAGTAATAACTTTGCGGGTTATCAACTCGATGGCTCTTTTATTCTGTGGCTGATCTCATTTCTATTGACCATTGTTGGCTTCTTTATTTTATATTGGACCATACCGAATCGTATTGTCCCTGTCCTTTCAGCACTGATTGCAGCCTGCTTTAGTGCCACCATCTTTGAAGTGTTAAAGCGTTTTTTTGGTTGGGTGATGAGCAATTTCACCAGCTATGAAATCGTCTATGGTGCTTTCGCTGCGGTGCCAATTTTCCTGCTGTGGATTTATTTATCTTGGAACATCATCTTATTGGGGGTCGAAATCAGTTATGCCCTGACGGCATTTCATTCAGGTAAAGAACAAAAGCGCCATCCGATTTTGATGTTATTGGATATACTGGAATTATTTTATAAGAAACAACAAATCGGTCAAAGTGTTAGTGAAAAAGAGCTATTAAATATCATTGGTCGTGGCGAACTCGGCCGTTTACCTGCCTATATCATTCAACTGGAACAGCAGAATCTGATTATGCGAACCGATAAAGATGAATATGTGCTAGTCCGCAATCTGGCTCAGGTGGATTTTTGGAGCTTCTTCACTGCCCTGCCTTATCCACTGCCATTACGTCCCGATGTAGAGCACATCCATCAGGACGATGAATGGATGGAACGGCTTGGCCCTTCTTTGGTCGAGAGTAATGATTATTTAGCAGCCAAACTGTCGATTCCACTTTCCACCCTGTTTGAACAGAAGTAAGCAAAAAGGCCTCTTTCGAGGCCTTTTTTATTTCCTTAACCAACCTTGCAAACTCACCACCACAATGCCGAGCAAGACCAAAGCAGAACCAATGATAAAATTTAGCTCAATTTTTTCACCTAGCAACCAGACACCGAAAGCCATCCCAAACAGTGGTGTGAGGAAGGAAAAGACGCCTAGACTGGAAGCTAAATAATTTCGTAGCAACCAGAACCACGCTAAGAAACTGGCGAATGAAACCACCAAGGTATGAAAAGCTAAACTCCCCATCACCAACGGAGTAAAGTGAATCGTGGCCTGCCCCAGAACAAGCGCCGCGCCAAACAACAACACAAAGCTACCCGCCAATTGATAAAACAGCGTTTGTGTCACTGCGGCTTGTGCCAGTGAAGATAAGCGAACGGTAATGGTGGTTGCCGCCCAAGCAATACTCCCAGCCAAAGCCAGTAAGTCACCCCATAACATCTGCCGATCTGCAATCGATGCGCCTGAATTTGCACGTAAGAACGTCACCACGATCCCTAAAAAGGCAATCCCGATACCAGTCCATTGCAACAGACTAAGGCGCTCCGAAGGAAGCTTCCAATGTAAGCCCAAAGCGACAAAAATCGGAGCGGTATACAGCAACACCACGGCATGTGAAGCGGAAGTTAGCTGTAAAGCTTGTGCCAATAAAAAGAATTCTAAAGAAAATAGAAATGCAACCAGGGCACCCGCTTTTAAATTCTGGCGATTGAAAAGTTGACTGCTTTTATCCCAATACAGCAATGGCAATAACAACACTGCAGCCAGCCCTGAACGCAACGCGATCTGCATTAAGGGCGAAATATCAGGCGCTGCCATTTTTAAAATGACTTGTTGCAGTCCCCAAATCATACACAGTACGATCATCAGACCCGATGCGGTTGCATCTAATGCTTTACGCTCATCCATTGCGTGCTCCTGATTTTATGGCTTGAGCATCAATATAAGACTGTCGTATTTTCATGATATAGTGAAAATACGACAATAGATGCGTATTTTCAGGCAATTCTCATGTTATGAAAAAATCAGCACAAAGAATTCAAGATTTTCAGCCAATCCCGACCTACAACGATATTCCTGCGCCATTATGGCTTCAGATTCGGGATGCACCTGCAGAGACGTTTTATCCCAAACACGCGCATGCTTGGGGAGAATTTATCTATGCTTTTGATGGTGTGTTAGAAGTCAATATTGAGCAAATTCATTATTTAACCCCACCGCCTTATGGGATCTGGTTGCCACCGCATTTACAACATAGTGGTATCAATCGCAATGAGGTCACGCATTGCACTCTGTACGTGCATGAATCACTCTGTCATAACATGCCGCAACAGGCAGGTACCTTATTGTCTGCACCTTTGGTCTCTGCGCTGCTCGAACATATTCGTAAACACCCCTTTGCTGAACAGGATCCAGAATATTTACGCTTGCTGCAAGTTTTGCTCGATTCACTGACTCATGCAGAGTTGGTGGGCAGTTATCTGCCGACAACGGAGCATCCCGCGCTGGCGAAAATATTGATGCATTTACATGAATTCCCTGCCGATAACAGTACATTGGAACAGCTTGCACAAATGATCAATATCACCGAACGCACGCTTGCCCGTTATAGCCAAAAAGAATTGGGAATGTCTCTACATGAATGGCGGCAACGTCTTAAAGTCATGAAAGCGATGTCGATGTTAAATCAGGGTAAAACCATTGAAAGTATTGCGCTAGACTTGGGCTATGCCAGTTCATCGGCATTTATTTATATGTTTAAACGCTGGATGCATTTCACCCCAGACCAGTTTCGTAAGCTGTATCAAGGCAGTTAAGTTTGCGATCAATACCTTAACGAAGATTGGACTCAACAGAAAATCATGTTTTTAGATATAAAAAAATGGCGCTGCTCTTCAGAACAGCACCACCCTTTTATTTCAACTTAGGCTTTGACAAAGGT
Source organism: Acinetobacter sp. NIPH1876 (assembly GCF_022808535.1). Taxonomy (NCBI): domain Bacteria; kingdom Pseudomonadati; phylum Pseudomonadota; class Gammaproteobacteria; order Moraxellales; family Moraxellaceae; genus Acinetobacter; species Acinetobacter sp. NIPH1876. The sequence continues at coordinate 152,681 of NZ_JALGBR010000010.1, read as the reverse complement.
ATCCCAATCATATTCGCCTGACTGAGTAATCAACTTCATAGTCAATTGATCATTGGCACGTAATGCCCCCACGCCTGCGGGGGTGCCTGTCATAATCACATCACCCGCTTCTAGGCTAAAGGATTGATTAATTTCAACCAATAAAGTGCCAATGTCGAAGATCATATCTTTGCTAAAACCATGCTGACGGTCTACCCCATTGATATTCAAAATTAGCTCTAGCTCTTGCAAGTCACCAATTTCGTCTGCTTCAATCCAGTCCGCCAAAATACAGGCACCATCAAAGGCTTTGGCACGTTCCCACGGCTCACCTTTGGATTTTAAATCACCCTGCAAATCGCGTAGGGTCAAATCTAGGCCCAAAGTTACCGCACCGATTGCTTCTAAAGCTTTGGCTGGATCGGTTTCCTGTGATAATGGATGGGCAATTTGCAAACAAATTTCGCATTCATAATGACACTCACCCAAAGCCTGATTCCAGCTCACGCCTTGAGCTAAAGAGCCAATACTGCTCGGTGGCTTAATAAATAACAACGCACGGTCAGGAATGGCATTGCCTAATTCCTTGGCATGTTCAGCATAATTTCGACCGACACACACAATTTTTGAAGGACGTGTACTCATGAAAACTCCTTGTTCTTTCAACCGTCGATAAAGTTACTTCTTAAAACTATTTTCAAATTTTGTTTGATCTGCTACATCACTAAATGCACGTTTGGGTACGATCACCACGGTATGGCTTTTCAGCTCTAACATATAAGTCAACTTGCCAATCGCAAACGATTGGACTTCGGCATATTGTGCACTTTGTTTTTTGCCTGCGGCATACAGTTCAAAGTGATCTTGGTAAAGGTCAATTCCCTGTTCACTTTTACCAAACTGATAGCGTACAAATTGGCGCTTAAACAACATTGGCAACAACCAATAGCGCATAACGGCTTGCATCACCAGAAAAAAAGCACCCAGTGCAACGTAATAACGCCCAACATCAGAAAAGCCTAAATAAATTCCCCACAAAATAATCGCAATGCTGATCACGGGGGTTAAAAAGCGGCTAAAGGTTTTTTTGCCAAAAGTGACCAAAGCAAAACCATCTTGTGATTCTTCTAAATTCAAATAATAGCGCACCGATACACTTGGACGTTGTTCAGACATTTTTAGATTTCTAACATTTGAAAAAAAACTGACCTATTAGAACATAAATGATTTAATGGGAAATCACATTTATCGCGATTTAATACAAAATTTAAATGTGATGTTTTTTCTCTTTTGGGCTTGCCCTTTTATATCAATTTAATTTTATAGATGAATTTAACAGTATGAAAATGCCACAACAGTTTAGAACTTTGCTGTTTCTTTTAGGTCTTTTGATCACACTCAGCGCCTGTAGCCAACAATCCTTTCTCGAAAAGATTGTACCGCCACAAGAAAAGGCTTTTGCTGAAGATATGTTTAATCAACTCAGCAACAAAAACTATGCAGCCGTTGAGAAATATCTCAGTCCGGAACTGCAAGATGAATCCACTCATAGCACTTTGATCCAAATGGCTGGCTTATTTCCGGCTGAACCGGTTAAAAATATCAAGTTAATTGCAGCCAACAAAAGCTTATTTAAAGATGTCGTCACTTATCAATTAACCTTTGAATATGAATTTTCGGATCATTGGCTGATGAATAAAATCGTGCTCAGTAAACAGTCCGATCAAATCAGTATTATCGGCATTCATGTTGAACCGATTGAGCATTCTGTCCAAGCTATGCATGGCTTTACATTTGCTGGAAAAAGTCTACTGCATTATGTCGTGTTTATCCTTGCCATTGCGATTCCACTGTTTTGCATTTATGCCTTTATTTTATGCATAAGAACCCCTATGCAAAAACGAAAATGGGTGTGGTTAATTTTTATTTGCTTTGGCTTTATGCAATTTTCACTGAATTGGACCGATGGCAGCTATGCTTTTCAAATGTTGAGCTTCTTGCTCTTAGGTGCGGGTTACTTCCAGCAAACAGTCTATAGTCCAATTATCTTGCAAATTGCACTGCCACTGGGTGCCATCTTGTTTGTTTATCGTCGTAAAAGCTTAATGGCTGAACAGTAAACTTTGCCTAGCCCCGCTCCAGACATCCACTTGAGCGGGTTTTACACAATACGACTATTTTTCATGCATAAAAAAAATTATTAATAAGCAGTATTGATTGCTCAACTCAGAGGATCAAGTCATGGAATGAAATCACGGATAAAAATCAAAGGAATGTGATGTCTTATTTAAATTGCTTAATCTTGCCCTGTGTTTTATTGGGGCTCACACAAAGCTGTTTTGCGCAAATCTTGCCTTGGACGGACAATATTCCAAGTGCCTTACAACCTTTTCAGAATAATCCTCAGCTCTTGGCCAGTTATACCCAAAACAATATTTTTATTTATGGTCATCCTGCGACCAAAACGGCCGTACCGACGTTGAAAAGTAATCCCCAACCCAGTGTCAGTTTTAACTCAGCCGCAATCATTGTTCCCGTCAATGCCCAACAAGTGGCCAAAACACTAACCGATTTCAACCACTATGTCGGGTTATTCCCAACCCTCAAATCGGCGAAGACGTTAGAACAGTCTGGCAATACGGTACAAATGAAATATCGGGTCTCGATTCCGACCCCAATTCCCGTACTCAACTTTAATGAAGACGTCACGCTACAACACCAGATTAAGTCAAATAGTATTGCCAGCTTGGTGATTGATGCGCCGATTCCCTACGGTGTCGGAAAATTTGAATGGTTTGCACTGGACGAAAACCGTACTTTAGTCACCTTGACCCAATGGGGCGATTTGAATCAGCCCAAGGGATTTATTGTTAAGAAAATTCTCAATGCGATTCCTGAAGTGAAACTCGGGATTCCAAGTAGTAGTAATGCATTTATTTTAGAATCCTTAAGAACCCGTTTTATTAAGCCTAATTTGGTGCCACTGAATGCAGGACAAATGCCGAATCCGCAGTTGAATGCTGCTCAACTCAATAAAATCACACAACTCATCCAATCGACTCAGCAACCTGTCAGTATCCTTCATGCACCGACCAGTATGCTGTACACCCATGGCCGAGAATCCATGCGTTTTACCACCACCTATCAATTTTATAAACAACCAACTCAACCCTTACAAAAATGGCTGAGTCCATTGGCCTACCAAGAATTATTCCCTCGGCAGATTAAAAAAGTAATCGCCTCTCCTATTCAAAATCAAGGGCAGGATGCAGATATTAAAGTTAATGTTGGCCTTGGTGTCATCAATATACCGTTTGCATTTAAATTACGTTTTAATTATCCGCAAACAGATGAAAATAATTTTTATGCCAATGGCGGTGACCTACGTTTTATTAAAGGAAAAATGCAGTTGAGTTCACTTAATCAAGGCACCTTATTGACCATGACCAGCGCAATGAAAGTCGATGAGAAGGCCCCATTCTTATTAAGAGCAATGCGCAGCTTGCCTTATCATGATGTACTCCCTGCTGTGGGTGGCAATGCCGTATTTGTACAAAAAATTAAAGCAAAAACTTAAGACACAAAAAAACCGCAATTAAGCGGTTTCTTTTTTCAAATTGGTGCGCTCAGAGAGATTCGAACTCCCGACCCCTTAGTTCGTAGCCAAGTGCTCTATCCAGCTGAGCTATGAGCGCATATTTGATGGGGGCATTATACGCACTTTTCCCCAAATGATAAGACCTTTTTCACAAGATCACGATCAACTGTCTATAGATTCAGCACTGCTTGGTCATTTCAGCATGATTCAACCCGCGGCTACAGTGAGAAAAGTGGTTCATATCAACTGCCAATTCTGTATAACCCTCAATAAGACACAAGCATTTATTATTCGCTAAGTGAATGATTAAACTTTAAATAAATCATATTTGAGTCATTTTATATTTTTATTGATTATAAATTTTTGATAAAGAATTAAAAAATCGCATTCCAAATTAGAACGATAAACCAGTGATAACTAGAAAATACATCTCTTTGTTTTATCGTATTTTTATAGTCATTTAAAAATATGATACAAAGCACAATATTGACTTTAAATAGATAAGCAATAAATACTAATAAATACATTATGAGACAGGAGTCACATAATTATTAAGGCTTATTAAAAATAAAACTCCAATAATTATAGGTATATCGACATGTTATTTAAAAATATTTTATCACCAATTACGGGTATTCTTTCTCATTCGAGTAGTAATAGCCAAGCGGCAGTTCCGACTGCTGTAAATACGGTATCGACCACACACCATGTTGTGGTCGAGAGTACAAATATCACCAACAACAATAATGGCTCAAATAATGGTTTATTCAGTGCCATAACAGGAAATGGCAATCAAAATTATGGTGTCGGTGTTGGCAATGGCCAAGATCTGAATGTCCCTCTTCCTTTCACGACAGCTTTCCATGCATTAGGAAACTCTTTTCCTTGGCTTGGAGGTTCGTCACCCGTTAGCTCAATCAATACGGCCACGACAACGTCTTCGACTCATATCCAAGACAATGACAGCATCAACAATAGTAATACTGGTACTGCTGCAGGTAATGGTAGCAATGGCGGTTTATTAAGTGGCGTTGCAGCAGGCAATGGCGATCACAACTATGGTGTGGGTAATGGAAATGGAGATGACGCAAATCTCACCACACCAGTTACGGTGCCTTTTGATGCTTTAGGTAACTCAATCGGTGCATTGGGTCGTGGTGCTGTTCACTCTATCAATAGCACACCAACCAGTTCAACGACACTCATTCAAGATAATGACAGCACCAATAGTAGCAACACAGCTACTGGAACTGCCGGTAATGGCAATGCAGGTGGTTTACTCAATGGTGTTGCAGCAGGCAATGGAGAGCATAATTACGGCATTGGCAATGGTAACGGTGACGATGTCAGTATCACTGTGCCATGGACCACACTTGTTCAAGCGGCTGGCAATGCGATTATTGGCTTAGGTGGTGGTGATGTTAACGCTATCAATACAGCAGCAACGACATCGACTACACAGATTCAAGACAACGACACCGTTAACAACAGCAACAACGGTACTGCTGCAGTAGGCAATGGCAGTGGCGGTGGATGGCTCAATGGGATTGGTTCAGGAAATGGTGAACAAAACTATGGCATCGGTAATGGTAACGGCGACGATACAAGCATCACAACACCGATAACAGCACCCTTCCAAGCCTTAGGTAACTCAGTTGTAGGCATCGGTGGTGGAGATGTAAACTCCACCAATACTGCTCCAACCTCGACCTCCAATGTCATTCAAGATAATGACAGCACCAATAATAGTAACAATGGAACAGGCGTTGGAGGTGCAGGAAATGGCCTCGGCGGCTTACTCAATGGTGTTAGCGCAGGGAATGGCGAACACAATTACGGAATTGGCAATGGCAACGGTGATGACGCCAGTGTCACGGTTCCTTGGACAACGCCAGTACATGTACTCGGTAACTCAGTAGCGGGTTTAGGCGGTGGCGATGTTAACTCCACCAATACCGCACCAACAACAACGTCAAATATTATTCAGGATAACGATACAACCAACAACAGTAATAATGGCACAGGTCTAGGTAATGCTGGCAATGGTATCGGTGGTTGGGGTAATGGCCCTGCTGCAGGTAACGGCGAACAAAACTACGGCATCGGAAATGGTAACGGCGATGATGTCGATGTCACTGTTCCATGGACCACACCCTTAAATGTATTAGGAAATTCATTTGGTGAAGGCAGTGACAATTCATCCAGCAACTCTGCGCCAACGACAACACTCAATCATGTTCAAGACAATGATACAACCGACAATAGCAATAGCGTGACGAGTACGACTGGCAGTTCAGGTAACGGTATCAGTGGTTTGCTCAATGGAATTAGTGCGGGCAATGGCGAACATAACTATGGCATCGGCAATGGCAACGGTGATGATGCCGACTGGACTTCACCTATAGTTACCCCAATCAATGCGATGGGCAACAATGTCTCTTGGTTTGGCAGTAATGATCCAACCCATACCAGCAATACCTCTGTGAATAACGGCTCCACCAATACGACCAATATCGTTGAAGACAATGACCATATCGACCACAGTAATCATGGTACTGGAGTAAGTGGTGCAGGCAATGGCATTGGTGGTCTACTCAGTGGTATTGGTTCTGGGAATGGTGAACAAAACTACGGTATTGGCAATGGTAACGGTGATGATGTCGGTGTAACCACACCAATCACGATGCCAGTCAATGGCTTAGGAAATGAATTCAGCTTCTTGGGCGATGCCAATAACGCATCTCATAACAATGCTTCAATCACCACTACCAATATTGTGCGCGACAATGACAGTACGGACAATAGCAATAGCGGTACAGGTGTAGGCAGCAGCTCAGGTAATGGCATTGGCGGTCTGCTCAATGGCGTAGGGTCAGGCAACGGCGAACATAATTACGGCATTGGTAATGGCAACGGTGATGATGTCGGTGTGGTGATGCCGATTACAACGCCACTCAGTGGTTTAGGTAACTCCTTCTCCGTATTTGGGGACTCAACCACAAGCTCAGTCAACAACTCATCGACCACAACCGTCAATCATTATGAAGATAATGACAGTACGGACAATAGTAATAGTGGCACAGGTCTACTCGGTGGTTCTGCAGGTAATGGCGTGGGTGGTTGGGCAAATGGCCCTGCTGCAGGTAATGGTGATCACAACTATGGTATTGGTAATGGCATCGGTAATGATTCCAGTGTGGTTGCACCGATTACAACCCCAATCAGTGGTTCAGGCAATGCCTTCTCAATTTTTGGGAATGCTACTTCAAATTCAGTCAATGACTCCTCAACTAAAACCACCAATATCTTCCAAGACAAGGATAGTACCAATAATAGCAACAGCAGTACGGGCGTCGGTGGCACAGCAGGTAATGGTGTCGGTGGTGGTTTATTAAATGGAGTCGCCGCAGGTAATGGAGAACACAATTATGGTATAGGCAATGGGATTGCGGATGATGCCAGTGTTGTTGCACCGATTACGACACCAATCAATGCCTCCGGAAATGCCTTCTCCATCTTTGGCAATGCCACTTCAAACTCAGTCAATAACTCTTCTACTACCACTTCAAACTATTTCCAAGACAATGACACCATCAACAACAGCAATACTGGTGGTAATGGAACTGGTTCAGGTAATGCGGCCGGTGGTGGGCTATTAAATGGTATAGCCGCAGGTAATGGCGAGCACAATTACGGTATTGGTAACGGGATTGCGGATGATGCCAGCGTGGTTATGCCCATCACGGTTCCTGTAAATGCATCCGGAAATGCTTTCTCCATCTTTGGCAATGCAACAGCAAACTCAACCAACAACTCATCCACCACAACCAATAACTATGTTCAGGACAACGACTCCACAGACAATAGTAATAGCGGTGGCAATGGTACAAGTGGTGCTGGTGGTGGTCTACTGGGTCTTGGCGGTTTACTCAATGGCGTAGGCGCCGGTAATGGTGAACACAATTATGGTATAGGCAATGGGATTGGTGACAATGCCAGCATAGTAGCGCCAATTGCAATTCCTATAAATTTATCTGGCAATGCAATTTCTTTATTTGGCAGCGCAACAGCAAACTCACACAATAATTCATCCACAACAACCAATAACTATGTCCAAGATAATGATGTCACGAACAATGGTAATGGCAACGGTGGCAATGGTTCTGGTGGCCTACTGGGTGGTATTGGTTCTGGTAATGGCGACCATAATTTTGGTATCGGCAATGGTAACGGTGACGATGCTAGCATCGTGACACCCATTACCATTCCGATTAACTTCTCAGGCAATGCCATTTCGGTATTAGATCTAAGCGGTTTAAATGGTCAGGGCGAATTCAATCCATTGAGTCCCGTCACCAATCTTATTCATATTGTGGCAGGTGATGGTGAAGGTGCAACTGGTTTACTCGGCACGGTAACAGGTATCGTTGGCGGTGTGACGGGTGGAATTATTGGCGGTGAAGGTGGTCCTCTTGGTGCAATCACTGGCATCATCGGTGGGATTACTGGCGGTATTGGCGGTGGTGAAGGCGGTCCTTTAGACGCGATCACTGGCATTATCGGTGGGATTACTGGTGGTGACTTAGGTAATAACCCTGTCACAGGAGTCATCCAAACAGGTATCGATGTCCTTCAAGGTGTTGAAAGCCTGAAAACAGATATTATCAACACAGGTATTACTACGGTAGGAGGTGCAATCAGTGGTGTCCTTCCGGGTGTTCATCCAGTTACCGATCTCACCAATTTAGGTACCCTCACCTTTGAAACTTCACGCGATACGGTAAACGGTACATTAGAAGCAATTTCTGATTTAGCAGGTGCGGATATCGGTGGCGCTGCGGGTTCGCTCACAGGTGTATTTGGCACACTCGTGACCAACGGTTCAGCTGCTTCTGGACTGGTTCAACATATTGCAGGTGATCTCACTGATGTTGGTGGCCTCATCGGCGGTGTAACTGGTGGAATCGGCGGTGGTGAAGGCGGTCCTCTTGGCACGATCACTGGCATCATCGGTGGCATTACTGGTGGTATTGGTGGCGGTGAAGGTGGTCCTTTAGGTGCAATCACAGACATCATTGGCAGCATTACGGGTGGTATCAGTGGAGATGGTATTCTTTCTGGTATTGCCCAACCGATCGACATGGTGATTGGCAGTGGTAGTTCAGCAATCAGTCATCTACAAGATGGTCTCGGCGATCTCACGAGTGGCAATATTATGGAAGGTCTCAACAACCTTATCCATATTAACTATGACAATAGTGGTAGCAGTAACAGTCTAGATAGTCTGCTCACCATAATTACGGGCACACTTTCGACTTCTTCCGGCATTGCTGTCGGTGAACCAAATCCAAATGGGGGAAGCATTACCGATCTCATTTCGGTTTCTTCACCATTAACAAACCTAACCGATCAGCTATTCGGCTCACTTCATCATTTTTAAAATATAGCAATACCAAGAAAAGTCACTGTAATCAGTGGCTTTTCTTTTGCAGCTTAATGAAGTTCATCAGACTAAGATGAGAATATGCCAAGAAAGGCACATTTGATTGGTAAGTTTTTTTAAATAACACGTCAATAATCGCATAAACAATATGATTTCAGATTTATTATAATTTTAAAAAAATTAATTAAGAAAAAATTTAAAATATTGATCTTTATTAATTAAATAAAACCGAAAAACACTAGAAATATTTTTTTGCAAACGAGTAACAAATTTTAAAACTTTCTTTGCAGCACCTTCTTCACAAGACATAGATTGTACTCAAATAGCACTTTAATTATATGATAAATAAAACATATCTCACTACGATAAAAATCCCCTTACCCTTTCAAATAAAATACAAGTGTAAATTTAGTTAAAATTAACAACCAATAAATATATTAAAATTCAACATTTTAAATCCATATTTAACAATCATATTCCAGCCAGTTACAGATTGACAAAATAACCGCCTCATATAACACTAAATACGATTAATGTGACTTTAATCACAAAAAAATCATAGCAATTTAATAATTACTCAAAACAACACAACTTTAAAAATATAGGTATCGTTATGCTTTTCAAAAGTCTTTTTTCACCCATTAAAAGTATTACTTCAAGTTTGGTTGATAGTAGTACATCTACATCACACGTTGGCGGTTCAGTTCTTGCTCCTTTATCCCTATCTACAATTACAAATATCGTTTCAACAAATACCGTAACCCATACGGTAAGCAGTATCACAGGCGGAGCAGCCAACAATCCCATAAGTTCAATTACTAGCATTCTGGGGAATGTAACAGGCAGCAGTAGCCCACTTTCAACAGTCACAAGTATTCTAGGGGGTGTTACCGGCGGAGCAAGTGGTAATCCTCTCAGTGCAGTAACAGGCATCCTTGGTGGAATTACAGGCGGAACCGAGAGTGGTCCTCTGGGTACAGTTACAGGAATTATTGGTGGTATTACGGGTGGAACAAATGGTGGTCCACTTGGTGCAGTGACTGGAATCATTGGTGGAATCACGGGTGGAACCGAGGGCGGTCCACTTGGTGCAGTGACTGGAATTATTGGCGGCATTACGGGTGGGTCAAATGGTGGTCCGCTTGGCGCAGTAACAGGCATTCTTGGAGGAATTACAGGTGGTGCTGAGGGCGGCCCTCTCGGTGCTGTAACAGGAATCATTGGCGGTATCACTGGTGGAACTGAGGGCGGCCCCCTTGGTGCAGTGACTGGCATTATTGGTGGGATTACTGGTGGGACTGAAGGTGGTCCTCTCGGCGCTGTAACCGGAATTATTGGCGGCATTACTGGTGGAACTGAGGGCGGCCCCCTTGGTGCAGTGACTGGCATTATTGGTGGCATCACGGGTGGTGACCTAGCGAACAACCCAGTCACAGGTATTGTTCAAGGTGGTATTGATGTCCTTCAAGGGCTTGAGAGTTTAAAAACCGATATCATCAATACAGGAATTAATACTGTTGCAGGCACGGTCATTAGTGCAGTGCACCAATCTGAACACCCAATTGGAGACCTAGCAAATCTGGGTACCCTCACTTTTGAAACTTCTCGCGATACGGTAAACGGTACACTAGAAACCGTCTCCCACCTTGCTGGTGCAGATATTGGCGGGGCAATTGGTTCTGCAACGGGTGTCATAGGTACACTGGTGAATAATGGGTCTACTGCATCAGGTTTGGTTCAACATATTATAGGAGATGCAACCAACATTGGTAGCACAGGCCCATTAGGTTCTATCACTGGCATCATCGGTGGCATTACTGGCGGTATCGGCGGTGGTGAAGGTGGCCCTCTTGGCGCAATCACTGGCATTATCGGTGGCATCACTGGCGGTATCGGCGGTGGTGAAGGTGGCCCTCTTGGCGCAATCACTGGCATCATCGGTGGCATTACTGGTGGTGACTTGGGTAATAACCCTGTCACAGGAGTCATCCAAACAGGTATCGATGTCCTTCAAGGTGTTGAAAGCCTGAAAACAGATATTATCAACACAAGTATTACTACGGTAGGAGGTGCAATCAGTGGTGTCCTTCCGGGTGTTCATCCAGTTACCGATCTCACCAATTTAGGTACCCTCACCTTTGAAACTTCACGCGATACAGTAAACGGTACATTGGAAGCAATTTCTGATTTAGCAGGTGCGGATATTGGTGGTGCTGCGGGTTCGCTCACAGGTGTTGTCGGCACATTGATTAATAATGGTTCAACGGCTTCTGGTCTGGTTCAGCATATTGCAGGTGATCTCACTGATGTTGGTGGCATCATCGGCGGTGTAACTGGTGGTATCGGTGGTGGCGAAGGTGGTCCTTTAGGTGCAATCACTGGCATCATCGGTGGCATTACTGGCGGTATCGGCGGTGGTGAAGGTGGCCCTCTTGGCGCAATCACTGGCATTATCGGTGGCATCACTGGTGGTATCGGCGGTGGTGAAGGCGGCCCTCTTGGTGCGATCACTGGCATTATCGGTGGGATTACTGGTGGTGACTTGGGTAATAACCCTGTCACAGGTGTGATCCAAACAGGTATCGATGTGCTTCAAGGTGTTGAAAGCCTGAAAACAGATATTATCAATACAGGTATTACTACGGTAGGCGGTGCAATCAGTGGTGTCCTTCCGGGTGTTCATCCAGTTACCGATCTCACCAATTTAGGTACCCTCACCTTTGAAACTTCACGCGATACGGTAAACGGTACATTAGAAGCAATTTCTGATTTAGCAGGTGCGGATATCGGTGGCGCTGCGGGTTCGCTCACAGGTGTTGTCGGCACATTGATTAATAATGGTTCAACGGCTTCTGGTCTGGTTCAGCATATTGCTGGTGACCTCACTGATGTCGGTGGCCTCATCGGCGGTGTAACTGGTGGTATCGGTGGTGGCGAAGGTGGTCCTTTAGGTGCAATCACTGGCATCATCGGTGGCATTACTGGTGGTATTGGCGGTGGTGAAGGCGGCCCTCTTGGCTCAATCTCCGACATCCTTGGTGGGATTACTGGCGGAATCGGTGGCGGTGAAGGTGGTCCTCTTGGCGCAATCACTGGCATCATCGGTGGGATTACTGGCGGTATCGGCGGTGGTGATGGCGGTCCTTTAGGCTCAATCTCTGACATCCTTGGTGGTATTACTGGCGGAATCGGTGGCGGTGAAGGTGGTCTAAGTGTGATTACAGATATTCTTGGAACCATTAATAATGGTGCAAATAGCGGAGACGTTATCGCAGGAATTGCTCAACCGATTCAAACGGTCATTAGCAATGGCAACATTGCAGTCGACACATTACAAGATCATGTCAGTACCCTATTCAGCGATGGTTCATTAGAGAGTCTCAATAATCTAATTAGCGTCAGTGTTGGAAATGGGGATTACAGTCTTCATGGCAGTATAGACGGAATTTTAGATGCATTGACTGGAACCGTCACTTCTGGCATCGCTGTAGGCGAACCAAATCCAAATAGTGGTTCTTTAACAGATCTTGTATCTCTTCCATCTCCACTCAGCAGTCTTACAGATCACCTATTCAGTTCAGTGAATCACTTCTAAATTAGATCAATCCAAAAAGCCGCTAATCTCAGCGGCTTTTTTTTATTTATTATTTAATTAATATTCAATCAAAAAACTCAGGCACAAAAAAACCGCAATTAAGCGGTTTCTTCTATTAAGTTGGTGCGCTCAGAGAGATTCGAACTCCCGACCCCTTAGTTCGTAGCCAAGTGCTCTATCCAGCTGAGCTATGAGCGCATTACTTATGTGCCTATTCAGGCGTGTGTTACATTAAATCTTTACTTGGTGCGCTCAGAGAGATTCGAACTCCCGACCCCTTAGTTCGTAGCCAAGTGCTCTATCCAGCTGAGCTATGAGCGCTTTAAGTAAAGTGGCGGTGAGAGAGGGATTCGAACCCTCGGTACAGTTACCCGTACGCATCCTTAGCAGGGATGTGGTTTCAGCCACTCACCCATCTCACCGTAACACGAGCGCAATAATACAAACTAAAACCACATTACACAAGGGATGTTCCTGTTTTTTTCTACTTTTTAAGTTCAATCAAATGTTTTTTAATCAATTTCCACATTTTTTCAGCATTTTTTGGTTCAACGCTTGTTAATATAGTGTTCTCTCCTTTATTCAGATCGGAGCAATAAACAGAATCTTGCAATCTTTGACGTGCAGTTAGAGTTTGAATGACTTATGCTAAACCGATCTGCCAGATGTGAATTGAAACGATATGACTAAAAATTGGGCCGATCCCGAAGCAAAAGCAGAAGCGCAACGTTACGATAATCCTATTCCTAGCCGAACTCTTATTCTAACTACACTAGAACAATTACAAACTGCACAGTCCCATGCAGAGCTGGTTGACCACTTTAATATCCCCGATCAAAAAAGCATTGATGCCTTGAATCACCGTTTAAGCGCCATGGTTCGTGATGGGCAACTTATGAAGGATGGTTTTAAATACCAACCTGCAACCGATCTGCCAACTCATGAAGCAACGGTCTATATCAATAGTAAAGGTCTAGGTACTGCCAATATTGCAGGTCAGGACGATATCCTTTTACCTGAACGTGAACTTCGCCTAGTGTTTAATGGCGACCGCGTTAAAGTGCGTCAGACCTCAGTTGATCGTAAAGGTAAGCCTTGGGGCTTTATTAGTGAAGTGGTACAACACCGCGTTAAACAAATTATTGGTAAGTTGTCTGAACATGAAGGTGAATACTTCATTCAACCAGGGAATCCAAACCAGCATCAACCCATTACTTTAGAAAAAGAATTGATTGAGCATGCCAATGCTAAAGTTGGGGATATGCTCCGTGTTGCAATTGATGACTATCCAACACGCGAAGAACTGGCGACAGGTCATATCGTGCAATCGATGGCAGACAAAGCCGATACCGAGATTATTATTCCGCAAACCATCTTAGAGTTTGGTTTGCCATATGAGTTCCCTGATGCTGTCATTAATGAAGCTGAAAGTTTTAAAGAACCTTCAGCAAAAGATCTGAAAGGACGTGTTGATTTACGTGATTTGCCATTGGTCACCATTGATGGTGAAGATGCTCGAGATTTTGACGATGCAGTCTTTGCAGAGAAACGTGCAGGCGGTGGTTATCGTGTTGTCGTTGCGATTGCCGATGTTAGTCATTATGTCCGTTTAGACTCTGCATTAAATGAAGAAGCAGAAGAACGTGGTACATCGGTTTATTTCCCGCACTTTGTATTGCCTATGCTTCCAGAAGCGCTATCAAATGGCTTGTGTTCTTTAAATCCGCATGTTGACCGTTTATGTATGGTCTGTGATTTAAAACTGTCTCGTGCAGGTAAAGTCACAGGTTATGAGTTCTACCCTGCGGTGATGCATTCCAAAGCTCGTCTGACTTATACCCAAGTTGGGCAGTATTTTGAGGGGGCAACCAATGCGATCCCTGAAGATAAGAGCATTCACAAGTCACTCAATACACTCTTCCAGCTTTATCAAACACTAAAAGGCTTACGCGCTGAACGTCATGCAATGGAATTTGAAACCATTGAAACCTATATGACTTTTGACGAGTTAGGTGGGATCAAAGAAATCTTGCCACGTAGTCGTAACGATGCACATAAACTGATTGAAGAATGTATGCTGCTGGCCAACGTTGCTGCAGCAGAATATGCTTTAGAACATGATATTCCGATGTTATATCGTGTGCACGAAGCACCAGAGTTTTCACGTATTCAGAAAGTGCGTGACTTTGTGAAATTGCTTGGTCTACCATTCCCTGAACAGCCAACTCAAGCAGATTATCAAGCCGTCATTGAAGCAACCAAAGATCGTTTAGATGCACCAAGTATTCATGCGGTGTTGTTACGTTCGATGATGCAAGCCTACTATGGTGCGAAGAATGCAGGCCACTACGGTCTTGCTTATGAAGCCTATACCCACTTCACGTCACCGATTCGTCGTTATCCTGACTTATTATTACACCGTGCGATCAAAGCGTATTTAGACAAAAAAGTGTATCCACTGTCAGGTGCCGCTTTAGATGATGCGGGTGAACATTTCTCCAAGACAGAACGTCGTGCTGATGAAGCATCACGTAGTGTTACCATGTGGTTGAAATGCCACTATATGCAACAGCATATCGGTGATGAATTTGTCGGGGTGATCAGTGCTGTCACTGAATTTGGTCTATTTGTCACACTCAAAGATTTATATGTCGATGGCATGATCCATGTCAGTCAGCTCGGTGAAGACTTCTTCCTTTATGATCAAGCCAGCCAAAGTTTGATTGGTCAAAACCGTGGACAGTCATTCAGTCTTGGTGATGAAGTGAAGATCCAAGTGGCAGGTGTCAACTTGGAAGAACGTAAAATTGACTTCCAACTGGTACAACAGCTGACACATTTGGGTCGTGTAATTCGTCAGAAAGCACCACGTACTGCGAATCCTTCTAGCTCGAAGCGTGCTTCAACAACTGAAGAAGTATTTGGCAAACAGCCATCGACAACTTCTAAAGTCAGTGAAGATGGTGAAAAGCCTGTGCGTAAGAAAAAGGACAAAAATAGTCCAAGTTCTTATACCAAGAAGCCAAGTAAAAAATCTTCTGCTAAACCTGATAGCAAAGAGAAGGCGAAGAAAAAAGTGAAAAAGAAAAAGTCGAATGCGAAAACAAAGGCTGAGTAATAGATAAAAAACAAGGGAGCTTCGGCTCTCTTATTTTTTGTTATATAATGAATAGATAGACAATTTCTAAATATAAATAAAATCCGAATGACTCACTACCGTATCACAAAATATTATTATCACCATTACTTTTCTATTCTCTTTTTCTTTCTCACAATCGGTGCAGCTATTTCTGTATTTTGGAGTAATTTTTCACCTCGCTATACGGTAAAAATTGCCGCCTTGATCTTTGCTGGTTTTCTCTATGTCTTACTCCTTATTTATTTTCTCTATTTGAAAAAGAGACAGGAATGGGTGATCCCTAGACAATGGGAGCGTGTACAAAAACAACCTAAGCGTCATGTTTTAATTATTTTCCCTTTATTTATTATTCCCATACTCTGGCTCAACTTGGCATGTACGCTTCCAATGATCTGGACATATACACTAGGAAAACCTCAAATCATAGAAATATCAGCACAAGCCGTAAAAAGGCGCTCTAAAAATACCGAGCTTTATTCTTTTCAAACAATATATTCAGGGATCCCTATTTTCAGAATTACATCAAAACAATATGCAATATATAGGGATCATCAACTCAAGTTAAAACTATCTACCCGTCACAGCACATTCGGTACATATGTACTGTCGATTGATGAAATTCAGATCACAACGCAAAACCCAATGAATAAATAATCAATCAACCTTGATTTCTCACCTCCGAAGCCCTACATCTATAACTATGTTTAAAGATGAATATGGCAAAAATACAATGACACTCCAGCAAGCGACACTTCCCGTTCCTCAATTTGATCAAATTCAACTTGCCGATTTAAAACAACAGATTGAACAGACCATCAAAAACGGTCAAAACTTCTTAAATCAACTCAATGAAGTTCCGCAAGGCCCTGAAGCCCAACTGGCAACCTTGGCAGAAGTCGATCAACTTGAAAATAACATGAGTGAATCGTGGGGGATTTTGTCACATCTCAATGCCGTGATGAACAATACGGAAACCCGTGAAGTCTACCAAGCCCTGTTACCGAGTCTAAGTGAATACTATACACAACTAGGTCAACATACGGCACTGTATCAGACCTATCAACAGATTCATGACAGTGCAGCGTTTCAAACGCTGAGCGAAGCGCAACAAAGTGCTATTAAACTCGCGCTACGTGATTTTAAACTGTCAGGTGTTGCACTCCAAGGCGAAGCCAAAAAGCGTTATGCTGAAATCTCGGCACGTTTATCACAACTGTCTTCAGACTTTTCAAACCATGTACTCGATGCAACCCAAGCCTATTTCAAGCCTTTGACCGAAGCACAACTCAAAGGCCTACCGCAAAGCAGTGTTGAATTATTAAAACAATATGGGCAACAACGTGAGCTTGAACAAGCTGTTGCCACACTCGACTTCCCTGCTTATTTTGCGATTATGACCTATGCCGATGAGCGTGAATTAAGAGAAGAGTTGTATAAGGCCTATGTCACCCGTGCCTCAGAACAATCCGACCAAACAGAATTTGACAATACCCCTGTGATGGAGGAAATTCTGAGCTTGCGTCAAGAAATGGCGCAACTACTTGGCTTTAATAACTTTGCTGAATATTCTCTTGCCAGCAAAATGGCACCTGATGTCGAAACCGTAGATAAATTCTTGGTTGATCTGGCAGAACATGCCCGTACGCCAGCACTTGCTGAAATTGCAGAACTCAAAGAGATTGCACAACAAGATGGTATTACAGACTTAAAACCTTGGGATGCAACCTACTATTCTGAAAAGTTGAAACAGCAACAGTTCAATCTTTCTCAAGAAGCGCTTAAACCGTATTTCCCTGCACCCAAAGTGGTACAAGGTTTATTCCAGATCGTGCAACGCCTTTACGGGATCCAGATCGTTGAGCGCCAAGCCCCTGTCTGGCAAAATGATGTACGTTATTTCGAAATTGAAGATCAAGGCCAAGTGGTCGGCGGTTTCTACTTTGATTTATATGCACGAAATGGCAAACGTGGTGGTGCATGGATGAGCGGTTTCCGTTCACGTGTACAAACAGTTAATGGTCTACAAAAACCAATTTGCTACATGGTCTGTAACTTCACCCCACCGATTGGCGATCAACCTGCGCTACTGACTCATGATGAAGTGATTACTTTGTTCCATGAGTTTGGTCATGGCTTACATCATATGCTCACCGAAGTAGATAACATCTCGGTTGCAGGGACACACGGCGTGGCGTGGGATGCAGTGGAATTACCAAGTCAATTTATGGAATTCTGGGCATGGGACAATGAAAGTCTAGATGTACTCAGCGAGCACACTGAAACCAAACAAACCTTACCGCAAGAATTGCTATCTGCGTTGTTGAATGCTCGTTTCTTCCAGTCGGGTATGCAAACCTTGCGTCAGATTGAATTTGCTTTATTTGACCTGAGTATTCACCGCCAAGCACCAGCCTTAAACAGTCAGCAAATTCAAGCCACACTGGATGATATTCGCGCTAAATTTGCCGTGGTTCCAGCTGTACCGTATAACCGTTTCCAACATAGCTTTAGCCACATTTTTGCAGGCGGTTATGCGGCAGGCTACTACTCTTATAAATGGGCAGAAGTTTTGGCCAGTGATGCATTTGACCGTTTCGAAAGCGAAGGTGTTTTTAACACCGAGACCGGAAAAGAGTTTAGAAAGTTTATTCTAGCAGTTGGCGGAAAAGATACAGCGCTTGATGCGTTTCGCAATTTCCGAAAAAGAGAACCAAAAATAGATGCATTATTACGTCATCAAGGTTGGACGAACACTGATAAAACCGCTTAAACTACGTCATTATTGTTCACAGGGTGTAATTAACTGACATGAAAAGACAGTTCATCGCGGGCGCAAAATGCCCAAAATGTGGGGCCTTAGATCGTGTGGTTAAGATCATCACTGTGGATGACGAGTGGATTGAATGTATCGAATGTGCTTATAGCGAAAAACGCCCAACCCATGTGGAACAGGCACAACCCGCTGAGCCAGATGAAATCGGGGTGATACAATTCAAACCTCGTCATTTTGACTAGAAGGTTAAAAGTGATGTCCACATACCAAACAGAAAATTCCAAATTATTATGGATGATAATTGGTGGAATTAGTATTGTCGTGGTGCTGTTCCTTGCTGTGCAATGGTTCTTAGCTCAAAAAGATCAGCAAGCCACAACCTCCGCACCGACTCAGTCTGTTGCTGAAAAAAGCGTTACCCCAGCACCAACTGAAGCCGCAGCTACAGCTGAAGAAGTAACGACGGCGAGCAGTGATGTCGCTGCGCCGATCCAATTGGTTGAAGAGTCGATTGTGAAAGCACCTCTGCCTGCAAATGATAGCTTGGCTAAAGAAGAAATTGCTAAACTGGATGATATTCACCAACAACTGCAAGACCAGCAACATGATTTGAAACAGCAAAATAGCGATGTAGATACTTTACTGAAGCTGAAAGAAGATCAAATCAAACTTTTAGAAGCCCAGGTTGCGGCTCAAAACCACTCTTAAAATAAAAAAGCTTTAACCCCCGTTAAAGCTTTTTTCTTAACTGTATTTTTAATCTAAAATGTGTTTGGAGGCTGATTTAAATTGAATCGGTTTCTGAATGGTTTGCGCAATCAAAATCCCCAGCAAGGTTAAGCCACCACCTATATAGTGGAACAACTGCAAATGCTCGCCCAGCAAAGCCACCGCAATCAGCGCAGTAAATAAGGGCAATAGATTCATAAAGATACTATTTCGATTCGGTCCTAAATGTCTCACCCCCTCTATCCATAAATACGACAACAATACTGAAGAAAAAATACTGGCGTAAACGATCAGTGGAATGGTCTGTTGATTCAGTTGCATCTGCGAAGCAGGCAAAAATATGAAAAACGGCAATACATAAACAATGGCAAAACTGGATTGCACAAAATTCGATTGCCACGCAGGAATCGGCATTTTCCAACGTTTCAGTAACACACCATATAAGGCATAACCTGCCGCAGCAATGAGCATCAAACCATCACCCAAATGTACGCCTTGCTTCCAGATATCGGTAATTGAACCATGACTTAACAAATACAAAATGCCATAAAAAGATAGAGCGCCTCCGAACAACATGCCATAACTCAACCGATCTTTCAGCATCACACTACTTAAGATCATCGTGAGTAAAGGAATCAAGGCGGTAACAATCGCCATATTGGTGGCTGTGGTGGTGGATGCTGCCTGATAAGACAAGAACTGGAATAGAGATACAGACAGAAAACCACCCAATGCCAATTGTTTCCAATACTGCTTGATCGTGTGTCGATTGTTCCAAACAGGAATCAACACAAAGGTACTCATCACGGCGAGCGCCAACACCAGACGATAAAAAGTAATGGCGACAGGAGAAATGGCATGGCTGGCCATTTTAGAGACCACCACATTGCCCGCCCAGAACAAAATGGCAAATAACGGATAAAAATAAGCTTTCTGAAACATGTGCTAGACCTATACATTGCGGTATTGATCATGCTAAAAAATAATCAATTTATAGTTTCTCGATAATAAGACGATTACTATCGAAAAATAGACAATTTATCTGGGGTACTTACGATGGGAAAGAACTTTGAGCATGGGTATTTAGATTATCCAGTCTATGCCTTTTCCGAAAACTACCCACATGGACATATTGAAGATTGGCATAGCCACGATCGAATCCAATTGATTCATACCCTATCAGGCGTGATTCGAGTACAAACCCATGAAGGCATCTGGATTACCCCGCCTGGACGTGGCGTGTGGATTCCTGCGCATAAACCACATGCCTTACTCAGCAGCGGTGATGTCAAAGCCCGAGGGATTTTTATAGAAACCTCAGCACAAACCTATCTCAATTCAGAATGCCGTGTTGTTGCCATTCCTGCTTTATTACGGGAGCTGATGAGTAGTGCGATGCAGATCGAAACAGCAATCCAGCCGAATAGTCGTGATGAAAGACTGTTGCAGTTAATCTTAGACGAAGTTCGGGTATTACCAGCCCTTGCCTTTAATTTGCCAGATCCTCAGAACCCACGCCTGCAACAGCTCTGTCAGCAAATCAAGGACAATCTCAGCTTTAACTGGAATCTGGAAGATACAGCTGAACAACTGCATATCAGTAGTAAAACACTAGCACGACATTTCCAAAAAGAAACTGGACTGCATTTTTCTCATTGGGTACGTCAAGCCAAGCTGATGCAAGCCATGATTGATTTGTCCCTAAACAAACCAGTTTTAAATGTTGCCTTAGATTTGGGTTATGACAGTCCAAGCGCCTTTAGTGCGATGTTTAAGCGTGAAACCAGCATGACACCAAGTGATTATCTGAAACAGTTTTCTGAAACAGCTGTCTAAGCAATGAGATGATATTAAGCTGAAAATCTCATTCCTTTCACCTCAGCAGCAGCATAAAATAAGCACAATCTCCCAATACCCGAATCGCTATGGATGCTCAACCCACCAATCGCAACCTGATGATGGCGATTGGTTGCCTTACTCTTTCTGCGCTGCTTTTTTCTGTGATGGGCATTTGTATTCGTTACGCTTCACATACTGTAGATAACTACACCATTGTGTTTTTCCGTAATGTGGTGGGGCTGATCCTGTTTTTACCTTTTATCTTCAAGCAAGGAACCCGCTTTGTAAAAACAGAAAAACTGTGGATGCATACGTGGCGTAGTATTGTTGGGCTTGCTGCCATGTATGGTTTTTTCTATGCCATTGCACATTTAAAACTCTCCAATGCGATGGTCTTTACCTATTCTTCCCCGATTTTTATTCCATTGATTGCTTGGCTATTTCTCAAAGAAAAAATCACCACAGCAATGCTCTGTGCTGCGGGCTTGGGTTTTATTGGGGTGTTCTGTGTCGCCAAGCCTGATCAAGGCTTGTTAAACTGGATTTCTATTATCGGGATCAGTTCAAGTTTGTTGGCATCAATGGCCTTTGTTACCGTTCGAGCCCTAACACAGACCGAACCACCTGAACGCATCGTGTTTTATTTCTGCTTTATTGGTTCTTTATTGTCTGTCATTCCGATGTTTTGGGTATGGCGACCTTATCATTTACAGGAATTACTGTTTTTGATTGGCGCGGGCATACTCGCCAATGTCAGCCAGATTTTTATGTCACACGCCTATCGTCTTGCCCCTGCTGGGCAGATTGCACCCGTCAATTATATTGCGATTATCTTCGCAGGGATTTGGGGCTTTTTATTGTGGAATGAAGTGCCTGATTTATATAGTGTGATTGGTTTTGGCATTATTCTCTCAGCGATTTTGTTATGTAGCCCCCTAACACAAAGAAGAAGATTATTTAAATAACCAATTATTTTTATTCAAAAATTTTCAATTGAAATAGGCTCTATTATTTTATGAGACCTTTTGATAAATTGTGCGACTTTATAACAATTGGAAATATCTCATGAAAAAAATATTTTTAACTTCATTAATCGGGATAGTTTTACTTGCTTCTGGCTGTTCTACCACAATGCCTATTAATTATATTGCCTCCCCCTCTATTCGAGGACAAGGTGATATCGGTGTTGGTGTATTCAAATATATCCCCGCTGAAAAAGGTTTAGTTAAACAAAATGAGTTTCAAAAACCAGCAGCAGCGATTGGTAGCATGTACATGTCTGATAAAGCAGATGTATTATTAAAATCATCTTTAACTAAAGAATTAATTGCCTCAGGATTTAACCCAAACCAAGATGCAGATCTCAAAATCTCCGGAGATGTTCAAAAATTTGAATATAATTGGATTGGCTTTGTAGAAGTCGATTTCTATTTAGACGTCGATTACTTAGTCACCAAAGGTGGAAAAACGATTTATAAGAACACTATCAAAACACATAAAGCTGCTCCAAAAACAGCAGGAGGAACAGACTCTGAGGCTGTACGCTCAGCGATTTCTTCAAATATTGGAGAACTATTACAAGCTTTAAGAGATCAGAAAATTATCTAAAATAGCTTTTCAAATAATTTTTCTTAAATCCTATTCATAAAAAAGCACCCGAAGGTGCTTTTTTATTTTCAACTGTTAATGTTTATACCAACCAAACATCTGGAAGATATACGGCGCATACGTCACCAACACCAACGATGAGAACAAGACGATAATCGGCAATAACCAACGCTCATAGCGGAAGTAGAAACTGGTGTATTTCTCTTTCGCTTCCTTATCGGCGGCCGAGACCTCTTCATCCCCGACGGAGAGTCGCGTCAGTAAGTGGTTCAAGGCAACAGGCGGCGTTACATAACCAAATTCAAATGCCACCAATACAATCATCCAGAAGTGAATTGGATGGATGCCATTCTCGTAAGCAACAGGTGCAACAGTTGCAGCAACCAGAATCACCGCACCGAATGGATCGGTCGTCATACCAATAATCGCAAGTAACAGTGCAATAAAGGCAAGTGAAATATAAATATTACCCAAGTGTGTTGGTAATAATTCAACCACTTCTGCACGTTCGATTAAGCCACCAACACTTGCAGACAATGCCATTAATAGAATTAATGCACCAATATGTCCGACCGTTTCTGAGGTTGCAAAACGTAATGCTCCACCAAAACCAAAGCTCTTGCTCCCGTGTGGATCATGTGATTTCAAGAATTCTGATTTCTTTTCATGCTCACGAACCAAAGCTTCATGCTTCGCATCCACCACTGGTGCAGGTGCAAGTTTTGAGGCAAATAACTTGTCAAACAAGATCATTGCAATCAATACCAACGGTAAAATCATTGGCGCAGTAAATTCATTGATTGACGTATCTAAAGCAAGCTTATAGAACATCACCACAGCAAAACCAATGATGATATACGGGATCACAGGCACACAGGCACGTAACATCCCTGGCACAGCGATTTTAGGTGAGTTCACACGGAACTTTTCCTCTGCA
This sequence comes from Acinetobacter sp. NIPH1876, assembly GCF_022808535.1. Taxonomy (NCBI): domain Bacteria; kingdom Pseudomonadati; phylum Pseudomonadota; class Gammaproteobacteria; order Moraxellales; family Moraxellaceae; genus Acinetobacter; species Acinetobacter sp. NIPH1876. Next base: position 129,041 of record NZ_JALGBR010000010.1, on the reverse strand, counting down.
AGAATCAGAGAAACACCCAAGAAGATAAATGCTGTTAACCAGAAGACATAGATACCGTGATCAAATAATTCAGTCGATGTCACATGACGGCTGTCCAGCATCGAGATCAGGATTACAAGTAAACATGGACGAATCACCACACCCAAAGAACCAGACATTGCTGATACGGCTAAGGCATATTGACGACGTGCACCTGAGTTCCAGACTTCTTTATAGATGATCGCACCCGCTGCAATAACGAAAATCCCCGAAGCACCTGTATATGCTGTTGGAATCGCTGCTGCAATCAAGATTAGCCAAGTCAAGGTTTCTGGCGCCAAGTTCCACGGACGTAAGATATTTAAGAATAAATCCATCACGCGTGTTTGGGTCAGTAACATACCCGCCCAAATGAACAATGCCAGATTTAAGAAAATACCTGAGAACTCAACCAAGATACCTAAGTAGATCCCTTGCCCCATTGGATAATCCATGAAGAAGGTAAATACAATCCCTGTCACCAAAGACATAAACGCATACAGAGGAACACTCAGTAGCGCCAAACCAAAGTTACCCTTCGGCTGTGCTGTCTTCGGAATAAAGATGAATTGGAAAATACTGATAATGGTCAGTGACACAAATAGTGCAATCCACAACCAATACAAAACTGCCGTTTTTCCAGCAACTTCAACACCTGAATTCAATACTGAATGGTATTGGCTAATCACGGAATAACTGAGTAAAGCATTACCAGCAACCATCAACGCCGAATAGACACGGAAGTCGATTTTAGTTTTTGGTGCACGTAAACCAATGTGGTGATAACGTAAAGATGCTGTAATTGAAGCAAACAACACCATGATTAATAAAATAACAGTTTGGTTTTCAGAACCTAATTTAAAGATCCCGAAGAAAGTGGTTTCAACTTTACGATAAGTACGAATACTTGGATGGTTTTCCAAGTGCTTCATTGCTTTATCATAGAATTGGTATTTTTCTTCACACTGCTGCTGTGCGGCTAATAAAGACGCACGAACATCAGCTTCAGAAGCCGCACCAAACATACTTGCAAATTCATCGGCAGCATTGGCTTTCATCTGCTCTTGAACTTGTGCATCAATGTTTGGATGTCGATCACAAGATGGTTTTTCAGGTTCCGCACGTAAAAACGAATATTGCATCCCTGTTGTTTGATCACCGTAAAGACGCTCCCCCATACGAAGCATCTGACCGTGAATCATTTCGCCTGTACCAATAAGCAACGTCATTAGCAACAAAGCAAGAATAATGAAGGTTGATATCCAGTCATTCCAGATATAGCCTAACCGGGCTAATCCAGTCTTATTCTCTTGATCATTTTGCATGTCTATTCCAATTTATTGTTATCAACATCCATCCAAAGATGTTGAATCATGCGCTGTCCTTGGTTGATAGATAAATGAATTTACCCTTTGAATCACCAATCCCTTTTAAACCGCTTAAATTTGCAGCAAACTTTTATAAAAAAGAATGACTGCAATCACTTTTTTGTTGGTTGTTTTTATCAATTTATGTGTTCTCTCGAGCGCTCTCCATTTTTATCACTATGTTGATTACAAATTTCGCGCCCCAAATTGCCTTTTTACAGCTGCCCTCTAGAAAGATAAATCCGATCTTAAAGCAGGCTACTCCATCTTTTCCGTCTATTTATAGCATAACTGGTTCGATCTCAAAATGTTATTTTAATCACATAATAATCAATGCTAGTCTAAATTCACCTATCGTTATTGGTTCGCTCGATATTCACCACGATAACCAGAGTTCAATAGCATTTACTTCTGCAGAAAATAAGCACCCTAAGGTGCTTATTTTTTCTTTAAGCTACGCTAGCTATACCAGCCAAATAACTTGAAGCTATAAGGGACATAGGCAATAATCAGAATTGCAGGCACCATCACCAGTAACGGTAAAATCCAGCGCTCATAGCGATAGAAAAAGGACAGATGACGAACTTCCGCATCCGCTTCCGCTACTTCTGCATCACCAATCGACTGTCTCGCCAATAAATGATTCAGTGCAACAGGTGGCGTGACATAACCCAATTCAAAACCAATCAATGCAATCATCCAGAAATGCACAGGATCAATGCCATACTGATAGGCCACTGGCGCAACGGTTGCAGTAATAAGAATAACCGCCCCAAATGGGTCCATAATCATGCCCACAAAAATCATCAACAGCACGATCAGCGTGATCACCACATAGGTGCTGTTAATGTCTTGCGGGAACGTTTCCATGATATGAATCTGTTCAAGGAAGCCACCAACACTCACCGAAAGTGCCATCAAGATCACCAAAGCACCAATATGCCCAACCGTCTCACTGGTGGATGCATGTAATGCTTTACCGAAAGAAACACGGCGCACAGGGTTCCGTGGATCATCTGCAGGGTTAATTGGCGCAGCAGGTTGAGAACCATCCGCAGGAATGGTGTAACTGTTCAAAGTGCTATCCCAATGCCCGACTGGTGCTAATGGTGCAGGTTCTTTGCGCAATTTATCAAAGAGCACCATCAGCAATAAAATCACCGGCATCATTACAGGTGCAGTAAATTCATTGAGATCTGTGTCCAAAGCATGCTTATAGAACAACCAGATCAAAATGAAAATCACGATATAAGGTGATACAGGCACAAATGCACGTAACGACTTTGGCAAGGCAACTTTAAATGGTGCAATTCTAAATTTCTGTTCGGCAAAAAACAGCGCGATTACCAAGAATAAAGTTGAGGTTAATAAGAAGGTATACATACCATATTTATACAGCAGGTCTGTGGTGACTTCTTTATTCAAAGATGCCACAACCACGATCAATAGACATGGACGAAGCACCACTCCAAGCGAGCCAGAAAGTGCGGTTGCAGCCAAAGCAAATTGGCGACGCCCACCTGCATTCCAGACCTCTTTATAAATAATTGCACCTGCTGCAATAACGAAAATACCTGAAGCGCCGGTGTAGGCCGTCGGCAAAGCTGCAGCAATTAAGATTAACCAGGTTAATGTTTCAGGCGCGAGATTCCACGGACGCAAGATATTCAGGAATAAATCGACAATACGCGTCTGTTTTAATAGCATCCCCGCCCAAATAAACAGGGCCAGATTTAAGAAAATACTCGAGAACTCGACCAACTGCCCTAAGTAAATCCCTTGCCCCATTGGATAGGCCATGAAGAAGCTAAAGGCAACCCCTGTAATAATCGCCATATAGGCATAGAGAGGCACACTGAGGAAAGCTAAACCAACACTTCCCCCTTCTCGGGTTGGCGTAGGTGACTTAATCAACTGATACAGACTGATCAAGGTCAGTACCGCAAATAAAATCATCCACAACCAATAAATCAGCGTCATTTCTGGGCTAATCGGAACACCAGAATTCATCACAGATCGATATTGACTCATCACCGATGAGGTCAATAAACCATTTCCAATGAGCATCGCAATGCTATAGATACGGAAATCAATTTTCGTTGCTGGGCTGCGCAAACCGATATGATGGGTCTTTAATGTGGCACTGATGGCCGCAAATACCACCATAATGACCAGAAATAAAGCACGGTTTTCTGTACCAAATTTAAAGATGCCAAAGAAACTAGTTTCAATCTGACGATAGGTTCGCACACTCGGATGTGCCTCGATATGCGTCATTGCCTTATCATAAAATTGATATTTTTCATCACATTGTTGCTGTGCCGCCATCAATGAGGCGCGTACATCTGACTCTGAAGCCACACCAAACATACTGGCAAATTCGTCAGCAGCATTGATCCGCATCTGTTCCTGAACTTGCGCATCAATATTTGGGTTTCGGTCACAGGTGGGTTTTTCTGGTTCAGCACGCAAAAATGAATACTGCATTCCAATTGCAGGATCACCATATAGTCGCTCCCCCATTCGTAATAATTGGCCGTGGATCATTTCTCCAGTACCAATAATCAATGTCATGAGTAATAAGCAAAGGATAACAAAGGTTGATATCCACTCGGTCCAAATATAACTCAGTAGACCTAATCCAGATTTTTTCTGTTGATCATGTTGCATATCTATTCCAGTTTATTGTGATCAACATCCCTCCGAAGATGCTGAATTTTCAATGTACATGGTTGATAGAGAACACATTTATTCTCACTATAACCAATCCCTCGTTGTACCCACTGAAATATTATTAAGCTGGTTTATCCAATGATCATGACATTCTAATTTTTATGTTTTTTATCAATAAATAACTCAAACCACAGAGCAAGCCACCAATGGCACCGATCAAATGTGCCTCGGTCAAGACTGGACTTCCGATTAACTGGGCTGTTCCCGTTTGCCCAAAGGTATTCTCCCAAATCAGTTTGGCGGCTATCAACGCTAGCACCAAAATTGCAAATTTCCGTTCATTCCGATATTGCAAATACACCACACCAACTGCGGTATAGAGACCATGCAAAACGCCAGAAAGCCCGGCATAGGCATCAATATAAGGTAAATAAAAATAAAAAATTAAACTAATGAATGGAGGCAGAATTAATAGCAATGCACCTAGATGCCAGTTGCGTACATGCGGGAAAATAAAAGGTAAACAGGCAAAAGCCATCATATTGAGTAGAAAATGAATCCAACCCACATGCACCCAATGTGCCGTCCAGATACGCCAAAATTCAGTAAATAAAATAGGGCGCCAATAAATAAAATGATCAGCAAACACCTGTAGACAAGCCGATATGGAAATACATATCGCGATCAAAATGATTTTCCTTATCCATATTTGATCTTTCATCTATCGCTTCCCTCTTAAAAAACAGACCTTTTACAAGTTTAGATGTTGCACTGGTAAAAGGTCGTTTAATTCAGGTTACTCAGTTGGTGTTTCTTGTGTTGGTGCAGCCTGATCTTGCGCTGGTGCAGCCTGATCTTGAGCAGGAGCTCCGTCACCACCACCATCAAAGAGTGAATCTAACTCTGCTGAGCTCTCTTGTTTGTCATCCCAGAATGAAGTTAAACCCTCATCGCCGGCTCTTACACCTGTATTTTCAGTCCAATAACGATCTGCAATACCACGAACCATTAAGCCAGCCATCTTATCAATCAATCTAAACTGTGGATTCGCAGGTTTATCATCGCCAGTTGCCGCAGCATAAGAACGGAATGCATCCCGTAACTTGGCATCATCACCGCTGGCTTGGGCTGCAACAGCATATAAAGCATGTGCAAGACGTACACCTTTTTTCTCACCAATTGCCATGGATTGCTTCATGGTGGCATAAGGCTCTGGTTTACCATCACCTGCACCCGGTAAAAGCGTCCAGATTACCGCACGGGTTGCCATTGGTGCACCCCAGAACTTTTCATTGTCCAGACACGCCATACCGCGTTCAACAATACCTGCAATATCTTTAGGTACATTGATCGCACCACCAGAGTTAATATCGTTGGTCATGGCTTGTAAACCACTCACCATACCGAGTAAATAAACGGTTTGGTCTAGATCATTACGCATGGTTGGGCATGAATCGCCTAACTTATATTTGTATTTAGTTTCCCAACGATTAGCAAACAGCTGATAACCCGCATATTGACGTTCAGCAGCAATCGCCGCCCAACGTTTCTGTTCAATACGTGCATCTTGCGCTTCAGATACTTGTCCTGCTTTAGACGCACGTAAATAACGTAATTCAGCTTCTAAAGCTTGGTTCTCGGCACACACACCTGCTGCCGTATAAAGTAGGACTGCCATCCGAGTCGGATCAGCACCCATATCTTTGGTGGACATCACTGCAGGGGTTAAAGCATTCCCTGAGTTACATACCATTTCAGCATCATCCATCGACAAAATCGGTGGAACAATATGCTTTTCACCAAAACCAAGTGCCACATTGGCACCTGTTTTAATTACATATGAACATCCTGATAGCATTGATGTTGTCAATACAGCAACCGCCACACCTTGCCCAATTTTATGGAGTCTAGACATACTTCCTGTCCCTCTAATAATTTGTTTTTTCCTTTTAGCTGTACATTATCAGATGCATAACCTGAATTAAAGAGTAATTGCTCTAATTTTAACCTAGACATTTTGACACATATCACAGAGGAAGGAATTGACACTTGGGCGGCTAAACACAAATTTCAGGCAAAAAAAAGTAGCATTGCGACGGTTCAGCACATGCTACTTATTAACTGGTAAAATCGTGAAACTCTTTATATTTTAGTTTTGTTGAAAATAATCCTTGAGTAATGTTCCAGCTCTTCCTACTACGATCGCCATAACGATTGCAATTACTAGAAACATCCACATTGAAATCTCCATAGAGACCTCCTACACTTGCGTATCTACTTTTGATAGATACTAGATTGGCGTTCACCATCGATATTCACGGGAGAGTGATATATTGACGACACTTTCAATCTCTTTCTCTTGGTCACGACAACTTGACGTGATTCAAGAAATTCCCTGAGTAAAGTTCCTGCTCTTCCTACTACAATCGCAAAAATGATTGCGACCACCAGAAACGACCATGTTGGAATTTCCATTTTGGACCTCCACCATACTTTACGTTGGTGTTTGTACTTTAACGAAAATAAATCAGACTTGATCGTCGGATTGTCTGACAATCATGATTTTCACTATTTTTTAGAGTATTTAATCTAACAATTTAAACAAGATAAACTTTAATTCTAATTAAGATATTGAAATTTATATTTTTATTAATTTTATACAGTTGTAGAATTGTCGAACAATCATCCCAGTTTTGCGCGTAATTTTAGCTTTTTCCATTGCGAATGTGACAATTGATCCCACCAAATAATGCAATTTTTATTCTTTTGATGAGAAAAATACAGCGAAATATAAAGTTGGTGATCCAATATTTTGACGATCTGTCTACGCTGGATCGTTAAGGCTGGATCAGAAAACTCAAATGAACACTCTTGATGATCCAAGTATTCAAATCGTCTAATTTGAGGTTGTTTCAAAAATAAAAACCAAGCGACGCTCATCATGCAGAAGCATAGTAGCCAAATCCATAAGGCAAGTAAGGAATAGGTTAAACTAAGCATGGCAATGAAAATCAAGAGCTGCAATACCATCGCAAAACGACTGCGTTGCAGCTCGAAAACACCATTAGCCATGGACATAGTGTTTTAATTTTAAAATAAAATCTTTTAATTCTGCACGAGGCGGTTCCCCAACCTCCATAAACCAATCCAATAAATCTGGGTCTTCTTGATCGACCAACTCCGCAAATAATGCCTTTTCAGCAATATCAGCTGTCAGGTAATGGTTTTTAACATAAGGATCAAAATACACATCGATTTCTTTTAAACCGCGACGCGCACGATACACAACCTTACGCTCTTCCAGTGTCATTTCATCAGACATTATTGGCTCCGCAATGCAACAATTTTCCCATAGTGTACCCGATCTACCCAATGAAGTTCTGAGAGATTTTTCTCAAGTGACCAAATACATCAATCAAATTGAGCATTGATCACATTGTTCACTATTTTCGATTTCTTGTATGGTGATGACGATGACTTAAATCCAACACACTAGGGAAAAATAACAAATGCAATCAGGTGCTATTCGTCCAATTCCAAACATGCTCCCACGCAAACTGTTTACTTCAGACCACGAAGCATTCCGCGAGACCGTGCGTAAATTCTATGAGAAAGAAGTTGTTCCAAATATTGAAAAATATGAGACACAACAACATGTAGATCGTGATTTATGGAATAAAGCGGGGGCACTTGGTCTGCTCTGCACAACAATGCCTGAACAATACGGAGGTTCTGGTGTCGATCGTCTTTACAGTATGATTCTGATTGAAGAACAAGCTTATGCCATGGATTCAAGTACCGGTTTCTCGCTGCACTCAGATATCGTTGCCAACTACGTCAACAACTTTGGCAATGAAGTACAGAAACAACATTGGTTGCCGAAAATGGCCACAGGCGAAGCAGTCACTGCGATTGCCATGACCGAACCTGGCACAGGCTCAGACTTACAAGCGGTGCGTACTACTGCGGTACTGGATGGCGATGAATATGTCATCAATGGTTCAAAAATCTTTATTACCAATGGTTATTTATGTGACATGGCGATTGTGGTCTGTAAGACAGGCAACAATGAAAAAGGTTCAGCCAATTTATCGCTACTTATTGTCGAAGCAGATCGTGCTGGTTTTAGCAAAGGCAAACCTTTGAATAAAATCGGGATGAAAGGCCAAGATACTTGTGAATTGTTCTTTGATAATGTCCGTGTACCGAAAGAAAATTTACTCGGTATGGAAGGCATGGGCTTTATCATGTTGATGAAAGAGCTCGCTTGGGAACGTATGCTGGTCGCGATTATCTGTCAAGCAGGTGCTGAAGCAGCCTTTGCACATACCGTGCAATACACCAAAGATCGTAAAGCATTCGGCAAAGCCATTAGCACCTTCCAAAATACTCGCTTTAAACTGGCGGAATTGCGTACTGAAATTGATTTCTGTCGCACCTATCTCGATCGTTGTATGGAATTACAACTTGAAGAAAACTTAGGTGTGGATGCAGCTGCGGCTGCGAAATACAAAATTTCCGACATGTTCTCAAAAGTTGTAGATGACTGCTTACAGCTACATGGCGGCTATGGTTATATGCTGGAATATCCAATTGCCCGTGCTTATATCGACAACCGTGCCAATCGTATTTATGCAGGTACCAATGAAATTATGAAAGAGCTCATTTCCCGCACACTCTAAATATCAATACAACAAAGGGATCGTGCCCGATGCGCGATCCCTTTTTATTTATTTCGATTCAGTTTTTTCAGTTGTTTGAACGGGCTGCGGATTCATCCTTGCCATCAGCTGCTTCACTTTTGGATTCTCAATATATTGTTGCATAGTGGTATTCAACGCAGTACGCGCATTTTGTGTCGTGAAATGCGCCACTTCACTGCCCACATCACTGGCTTTCTTTGCCCAAGCCTTTCCTTCCACAGATTGATAGAAGGTCAATGCAGCCTGTAACTCTTTCTGGCTAAAACTTTCCACATAACGTTGCACGATAAATTGCTTACGCTGTTCACTATTCAAATTTTTGCTTAAATCGGTATAAAAACTTTCAGGTAAGTCTTTTGGCAAACGCATACGAATTTGCTCTAAAATCATTTTATCAGTGTTTTGCAAACCTTGTTCTGTCCCGTCAACAGATACCAGCTTTTGTGCAATCGCTTCTTTTTGTTTTGCATCATCGGCAAACACCAATGTACTGAATAATAATGTCCCTAAGATGATGATTTTTTTCATCGTATTATCCTTAATCAAAATTTTCTAATGTGCTCAATATACGCGATATTGATCGAATTTAAAGCCTGATTGCAAATAAAAAACCCCATGCTTATGCATAGGGTTTTTTAATAAATTCAATAAATAATTACGACACTAGCTTTGGCTTACGATCGACTTGCTCACCACGTTTATGGAATTGTAGGACCACATCATTGAATGATGCATCTTTCAATTCTTTACGATCCGCAAGGTAGTTATTGGTGATCTTCCACGGTGCTTTTTTACCTTGTTTTGGCATCACATCTGCTGCACGTGCAATATAACCTGAAGACATTTTACCCATAATGGTATCTTGCTCACGCAATGCTGGATCTGCATGGGCGATGACTTCATCATAGCCATTTTTGTCCATATGATTTAGCAAACGACAGATATAATCCGCAGCAATATCAACTTTCAATGTCCATGATGCATTGATATAACCAATGATCATCGCCATATTTGGTACATCACTGACCATCACACCTTGATAAAGCATGTGTTGAGAGGTATCCATTGGCTTACCATCGATTGTGCCTTTCACGCCACCCAAGATTTGGATTTCCAAACCTGTTGCTGAAATCACAATATCTGCTTCAAGGTGTTTACCAGACTTCAACTGGATACCATTTGCCGTGAACTTCTCAATTTGATCCGTTTCAACATTGGCTCGACCTTCACGCAACGCTTTAAATAAATCACCATCTGGCACGACACATAAACGTTGATCCCAAGGGTTGTAGCTCGGTGTAAAGTGTTTCATATCCACTTTACCCTTTAACTGCAACTCAATGCCTTTCAACAATAAACGACGTACTGTTTTTGGATATTTTTGTGCCAATGCATAAATACCACGTTGCATCCCAATATTACGTGCACGGGTGAATTTATAAGCGGTTTCCTCAGACATAAATTTACGGGTTTTTTCATAAATGAAGTCAATTGAAGGAATCGTCGCAATATAAGAAGGAGAACGCTGTAACATGGTCACATGCCCTGCTCCACCTTTCACCATTGAAGGAACAAGGGTAATCGCTGTTGCACCACTACCAATAATAACGACTTTCTTACCTGTGTAATCTAGGTTTTCAGGCCAGTGTTGTGGATGGATCAATTGGCCTTTGAAATCTTCTTGTTTTGGGAATTTCGGTGCATAACCTTGATCATAGTTATAGTAGCCAGTACAACCCATCACGAAGTTTGCTGACCAAGTTTGCTTTTTCTTGTTACTGTCTTCAATTTCAACAGCCCATTTTTTCTTTGCAGAATCGTAGTTTGCAGAAAGAACTCGATGACCAAAATGAATTTTATCTTTTAACTGATTTTCACTGATCACATCGCTTAAATAACCTTTAATCTCAGCACCGCTCGCCAATACTTTGTCTTTTGCCCATGGTTTAAAATTAAAACCAAAGGTTGACATATCCGAGTCAGAACGAATCCCAGGGTAACGGAATAAATCCCAAGTCCCACCAAAGCTATCACGACGTTCTAAGATTTCGAATTTACGTTGTGGACAGTTCTTTGAGAGATGCACAGCTAGCCCAATCCCAGAGATACCTGCACCAATAATTAATACATCAACTTGCTTTTCCATTTTTTTTATACCCTGTATAAACCATGACTTTATTAAAGCACAAATTTGACAATACGCAATGTCAAGTTTGGTCATTCATCGGTTTTTTCATATCACTTCGGGACATTTTTAAGAAATTGATAGGTAAAAAATCCTGAGATTTTTGCTTGGATTTCTCCTATTAGCGGATTTGCTTTATTAAAGAATAAGAATAGATACACGCTCTAAATACTTAACAACATGCTCTATTCAATATCTGTAGGGAACCACTTTTAAAGAAATAGCTCGGGATAAAACGTTATGTAGAAATAGATGTTTTAGCAATTTTTAGATCGTAGCTTTAATCTCTAATAGAAGATGTCATCGATACGCTAGAGTAAAAATAGTTTCATCAAAATCTCATCCGTATATTCTGCGTTATTTTTTAATGCTTTTGACTCTACCCCATAAGTTTGAAAGCCAAACTTTTGATAAAGCTTAATTGCTGGCTGATTATCATCAGCGACAATCAGTAAAATTTGCTCTAGATATTCTTTACTATGTTCAATAACAGTCGTGAGCAATCTATTTGCTATTCCTAAGCCTTAAAACTCAGGTTCAATAAATACACTTGATAAATAAGCCTTATGAGAAAGCTTTGTTGCGGCCTCTCGGGTTATAGTCGCTAAACCAATAATTCTGTCTTTGTGATAAACACCAAAGATGGTTGAACTAGATAAGCAACTCTCAAAAAAACTGAATGGTTTCACTACTTCTATACTATAAGTAGAACCAAACATTTCAGGGGCCTTTGCTAATGCTGAAAGTCTGATTGTTCTAAAATCATTCAGCTCATTCGCACCTAGAATTTTAATCTCAATACTTAGCATATCTGTCTATTTGAATTTTTATAGTCCTGAAGCCTAATTCAGCAGAAGACTCAATCTAAAATTATGCTCAAAAGTCATTAAAAATGAATAATAAAAAAGACCGGTTATTACACCGGTCTTTTTTGGAACAACTGACTGTTCTACACGTAGAAGTATTATTTTACTTCACGGTCAACGAGTTCAACGTAAGCCATCGGTGCAGCATCACCTGCACGGAAGCCCGCTTTAAGAACACGAAGATAACCGCCGTTACGTTCTTTGTAACGAGGGCCAAGAACGGTAAATAATTTACCAACAGTTGCTGCAGAACGAGTACGAGCAAACGCTAAACGACGGTTTGCTACTGTATCGTTTTTAGCTAAAGTGATTAAAGGCTCAGCAACGCGGCGAAGTTCTTTCGCTTTAGGTAAAGTTGTTTTAATTAACTCGTGCTCAACTAAAGCATTCGTTAAATTTTGGAACAACGCCTTACGGTGGCTGCTGGTACGGCCTAATTTCACACCACTATTACGATGACGCATGGTGATAGTCCTACTTAATTAACGGCTACGATAGGCAAAACGGTCATCCATACGGAGACTAGCTGGTGGCCAGTTCTCTAAACGCATGCCGAGTTGTAAACCTTTCGAAGCCAAAACATCTTTGATCTCTGTTAACGATTTTTTACCTAAGTTAGGAGTTTTTAACAACTCAACTTCAGTACGTTGAACAAGATCACCAATGTAGTAAATATTTTCTGCCTTCAAACAGTTAGCAGAACGAACAGTTAGCTCGAGATCATCTACTGGACGAAGCAAGATTGGGTCAACTTCTTCGCGAGGCTCTTGAGCAACAGGCGTTTGATCTTTCTGAAGATCAACAAAAATTGCAATTTGTTGTTGCAAGATTGTTGCCGCTTTGCGGATTGCTTCTTCTGGATCAACAGTTCCGTTAGTCTCAAGATCAATCACTAACTTATCAAGATCGGTACGTTGTTCAACACGAGCATTTTCTACTGTGTATGAAACACGCTTGATTGGGCTATAAGAAGCATCTAACTGTAAACGACCTACAGGACGTGTTTCACCTTCAGGGAAACGCGAGTCAGATGTTTCATAACCACGACCTTGAGAAACTTTAAGGCGCATTTTTAATGAACCTGTAGAACTCAAAGTACCGATTAAATGATCAGGGTTAACCACTTCAACATTGTGAGGTAAACGAAGGTCAGCTGCAGTTACGTCACCTGCCCCTTGTTTCTCTAATGTCAAATATGCTTCGTTTTGATCGAACAGCTTAATAGACAATCCTTTTAGGTTCAGCAAGAGCTCGACGATGTCCTGCTGCAAGCCTTCTAAAGTACTGTACTCGTGCTCGACACCTTCTATTTCTACTTCAACCACAGCAGCGCCAGGTAAAGAAGACAATAGAATGCGACGTAAAGCATTACCTAGAGTATGACCAAAGCCACGCTCTAAAGGTTCCAGAATCACTTTTGCCGAGGTCCCGCTCACCGCTTCGACCTTGATCGCTTGCGGAGTTAGAAACTCGTTTGCAGTACGCGTCATTTATTGCTACCTCAAGGATTATTTAGAATACAATTCTACAATCAAGCTTTCGTTGATTTCAGCAGGTAAATCAGAACGATCTGGTGCAGCTTTAAACGTACCTTCTAACTTAGAATGGTCAATTTCCATCCAAGCAGGGATACCACGTTGAGCAGCTAATTCAATTGCGTTTTTAATACGTAATTGTTGTTTAGCGCCTTCGTGTACTGCAATTACATCACCAGCTTTAACTTGGATAGATGCAATGTTAACACGACGACCGTTCAAAGTGATGCTACGGTGAGATACTAACTGACGAGCTTCTGCACGTGTAGAACCAAAACCCATGCGATAAACAACGTTATCAAGACGGCTTTCAAGCAATTTCAACAAGTTTTCACCTGTTGCGCCTTTCACACGAGCAGCTTCTTTGTAGTAGTTACTAAATTGACGCTCTAACACACCGTACATACGACGTACTTTTTGTTTTTCACGTAATTGTAGTGAGTACTCTGATTGTTTGCTACCACGAGCTCCGCCATGTTGGCCAGGAGCTTTAGCATGTTTTTTAGTCTTAACGTCAAACGGTTTAACGCCAGATTTTAATTGCAGGTCTGTCCCTTCGCGGCGAGAGAGTTTGCATTTTGGACCAATATAACGAGCCATGAATGTTTCTCCTTACACGCGACGTTTTTTAGGTGGACGGCAACCGTTGTGCGGAATTGGAGTCACATCGGTAATGCTGTTAATTTTATAACCCACTGCACCTAATGCACGAACCGCAGATTCACGACCAGGACCAGGACCTTTTACAAGGACGTCCAAGTTTTTCAAACCGTAGTCTAAAGCAGCTTTACCAGCAACTTCAGCAGCTACCTGAGCAGCAAACGGTGTTGATTTACGTGATCCACGGAAGCCTTGTCCACCTGAGGTAGCCCAAGCCAATGCATTACCTTGACGATCGGTAATCGTAACAATGGTGTTATTAAAAGAAGCGTGAATGTGTGCGACACCTTCAGAGACGGTACGAGTGACCTTCTTGCGTGCGCGAGTATCTTTAGCCATCTTTTAGCTTCCAGAAATCTTATTTCTTAATCGGTTTGCGCGGACCTTTACGGGTACGTGCGTTAGTTTTGGTGCGTTGTCCACGGACAGGCAAGCTGCGACGATGACGAAGACCGCGGTAGCAGCCTAAATCCATTAAACGTTTAATGTTCATGGAAATTTCGCGACGTAAATCACCTTCGGTCGGAACCTTAGCAACTTCTGCACGAATCGCATCAAGCTGAGCATCATCTAATTCACGGATTTTTGTAGTTTCAGCAATACCAACAGCAGCTAAGATATTCTTAGACGTGTGGCGACCTACACCAAAAATATACGTGAGAGAGATAACAGCATGCTTGTTATCCGGAATGTTTACACCGGCAATACGAGCCATTCAATTTTCTCCAAAAAGGCAGTCAAGATAATCAACCGCCCCACAAAAATCTTGAGGGGCGGATAATAACCTAATTAGCCTACTGAAATCAACAGGTCTTAATTAAATTAACCTTGACGCTGCTTATGACGAGGTTCTGCGCTACAAATTACGCGAATAACCCCATTACGACGGATAACTTTACAGCTACCACAAATTTTCTTTACAGAAGCTTGTACTTTCATGATGAAACCTTCTAAGTGCGCTTATCCCTTAGGATGAGCAGTCGTTTTTCTCATTAACGTTTGATTATCATATTGATGCGAAGTAAGGTGCGCTTGGAGTTGTGCCATAAAGTCCATTACGACTACGACAACAATCAATAAAGATGTTCCACCCAAATGGAATGGAATACCAAACGAACTTTGCAGTACCATAGGCATTAAACACACTACAGTAATGTAAATTGCACCAATGAAGGTCAAACGGTTAAGAATATGATCTAAATAACGAGCCGTTTGCTCACCTGGGCGGATACCAGGCACATATGCCCCGCTACGCTTTAAATTCTCTGATACTTCTTTCGGGCTAAAAACTAGCGCAGTATAGAAATAACAGAAGAAGATAATTAACGCGCCAAAGAGCATTAAATACAACGGCTGTCCAGGCGATAACACCAATGCCAGATCTTGTAAGCTACGTTTCACAATCCCTGCATTTGGATCAGCACTTCCCAACCATTGTCCCAAGCTCGCTGGAAATAATAACAATGAGCTTGCAAAAATCGCTGGAATTACACCCGCCATGTTAATTTTTAACGGCAAATGTGTTTGCTGTGCAGTAAATACACGACGACCTTGCTGTTTTTGTGCATAGTTTACTGGGATCCGACGTTGTGCTTTTTCAATAAACACGATCGCAGCTAAAACGGCTAATGAGAGTAAACCGAATACAGCTAAACCTATTAAACTACCCTGACCATTTTGTACAGACGTAAACGACTGAATTACGAGATTTGGCAAACCTGCCACAATCCCCGCAAAAATGATCATCGAGATACCATTACCAACACCACGTTCGGTAATTTGCTCGCCCAACCACATCAAGAACATTGTTCCAGCAACTAACGAAGTTACTGCTGGAACGTAGAATGCCAAGCCTGACGTTAAGGTAATACCTTGACTAATCAGGCCAGCACACATCCCTACACCTTGCACGAGTGCAAGGAATAAGGTGCCGTAGCGTGTATATTGATTGATCTTACGTTTGCCTTGCTCGCCTTCTTTTTTCAAAGCTTCTAGCGAAGGAACTACCGTAGACATGAGCTGCACGATAATCGATGCAGAAATGTACGGCATAATCCCTAACGCCAGAATCGACATGCGTTCTAATGCACCACCAGAGAACATGTTAAATAAACCTAAGAAGGTACCTTCATTAGCTTTAAAAAACTGTGCTAGCGCTACATTATCAATCCCCGGCAACGGAATATGCGCTCCTAGTCGAAAGACCAATAACGCGCCAATCAAAAACATTAATCGACGAATAATTTCACGGTATTTCACATGAAATGGTTGGCCTTTCATCATGTTTACATGACCAGAAGAACTAGGAGTCATAGACACTCGAGATTACTCCTCGACTTTACCGCCAGCAGCTTCAACAGCAGCTTTAGCGCCTTTAGTCAACACAACACCTTTAACAGTGAATGCGCGAGTGATTTCACCAGAAAGAACGATGCGAGCACGAATTTGGTCACGACGAACAACATTCGCAGCTTTTAAAGTTTCAAGGCTAACAACATCACCTTCAACTTTATTCAACTCAGACAAACGTACTTCAGCAGTTTTCAAAGCGATTTGGCTAGTGAAACCGAATTTAGGCAAACGACGATATAACGCAGTTTGACCGCCTTCAAAGCCTGGACGAGTACCACCACTTTTACGTGAGTTTTGACCTTTGACACCACGGCCACCAGTCTTACCAACGCCAGAACCGATACCACGGCCTAAACGACGGTTATCACGCTTAGCACCTTCTGCAGGTGCAAGTTCATTTAAACGCAGAGTCATGGCTTATTCCTCTACACTAACCATATAGTAAACTTTGTTGACCATACCACGGTTAGAAGGCGTATCTTGCACTTCTACAGTATGACCAATACGACGCAGACCTAAACCTTTAAGGCAAAGTTTATGATTTTTTAAACGATGCGAAGAAGATTTAGTCTGGGTAACTTTAATCGTTTTCATGATTGATTACCCTTGAATTTGTTCTACTGAAAGACCACGTTTCGCAGCGACTTTCTCAGGAGAAGTCATATCACGCAAACCTTTGAAAGTTGCGTTTACTACGTTAGCAGCATTTGTAGAACCATAACATTTAGCAAGTACGTTATGTACACCTGCAGCTTCAAGAACAGCACGCATAGCGCCACCAGCAATTACGCCAGTACCTTCTGAAGCAGGTTGCATGTATACACGGCTTGCGCCATGACGAGCATTCACAGGGTGTTGTAAAGTAGTACCCGCAAGGTCTACAGTAATCATGTTACGACGAGCAGCTTCAAGTGCTTTAGAAATAGCAGCTGGAACTTCACGTGCTTTACCACGACCAAAACCTACGCGACCATTACCATCGCCCACAACAGTTAATGCTGTGAAAGAGAAGATACGACCACCTTTAACAACCTTGGCTACACGATCAACGGCAACCAGCTTTTCAACGAGACCTTCGTTTTGTTCAACTTTCGCCATGATTAGAACTCCAAGCCGCCTTCACGAGCAGCATCAGCCAAGGCTTTGATACGACCATGATATTTAAAACCAGAACGGTCAAATGCAACTTTGGTAACACCAGCTGCTTTAGCACGTTCTGCGATCAAAGCACCAACTTTCGTAGCTGCATCTACATTACCTGTAGTACCGCTACGTAAAGATGCATCTAAAGTTGAAGCTTGCGCTAAAACTTTTCCACCATCTGCTGAAATAACTTGCGCATAGATGTGACGCGGCGTGCGGTTTACACACAAACGAGTCGCACCCAATGCACGAATGTGCAAGCGTGTGCTTTTCGCACGACGCAAACGGGTTTGTTTCTTTTCGTTCATAAGAACCTCGCGCCTTATTTCTTCTTAGCTTCTTTACGAAGAATAACTTCATCCGAATAACGAACACCTTTACCTTTATATGGTTCAGGAGAACGGTATGCACGGATTTCCGCTGCCACTTGACCTAACAACTGCTTGTTTGCTGACTTCAAAATGATTTCAGTAGCAGTTGGAGTTTCCGCTGTTACACCTTCAGGTAAAGCGTAGTCAATCGGGTGTGAGTAACCAAGGTTAAGGTTTACAGAAGTACCCTTAACCGCAGCTTTATAACCAACACCAACAAGCTGTAACTTACGTTCGAAGCCTTCGCTAACACCTTTTACAAGGTTGTTCAATACAGCGCGAGCAGTACCAGCCTGCATCCAAGCGTCTTTCGACTCTTTAGCTGGAGCAAGTTGAAGTTTACCTTCTTCCTGTTTTAGCTCGACCAGCGCATGCAGGTTGAAAGACAATGTACCTTTGCTGCCTTTCACTTCGACCTGCCGGCCGTTCTGAGTAACTGTTACACCATTCGGTACAGTTACTGGGGCTTTAGCCACACGAGACATGAGGAATCACCTATTAAGAAACAAAAGCAATAACTTCACCACCAACGCCTGCAGCACGTGCAGCGCGATCAGTCATGATGCCTTTGCTTGTAGAAACAATTGCAATACCTAAACCTTGCTTAACGCTAGGAATTTTATCTTTACCGCGATATTGGCGTAGACCTGGACGGCTTACACGCTTAACGGTTTCGATAACAGGCTTGCCTTCGAAATATTTTAAAGTAATTGTCAAAGTAGCTTTTGCTTCTTCAGAAGCAACTTCTACATTTGAAATATAACCTTCTTGTTGAAGTACGTTTGCAATTGAAACTTTCAACTTAGAAGAAGGCATAGAAACAGTTTGTTTCTTCGCCATTTGTGCGTTACGAACACGTGTTAACATGTCGGCAACGGTATCTTGCATACTCATTTAGTCGCTCCTTACCAGCTTGCCTTAACAACGCCTGGTACATCACCCTGCATTACTGTGTCACGTAATTTGTTACGGCTTAAACCGAACTTACGGAAGTAACCATGAGGACGACCAGTTAAACCACAACGGTTACGAAGACGTACTGGAGATGCGTTACGCGGCAATGCCTGTAACTTTAATGTCGCTTCGAAACGTTCTTCGTCACTTGCATTTACATTTGCAATCGTTGCTTTTAATTCAGCACGTTTTGCAGCGTATTTAGCAACTGTCTTTTCGCGTTTCAATTCGCGATTAATCATACCTTTCTTAGCCATATCGACCTCTTATTTGAACGGGAAGCCGAATGCACGCATAAGCGCACGGCCTTCGTCATCGCTACGAGCAGTTGTCGTAATAGTGATGTCTAAACCACGGATACGATCAATCTTGTCAAAATCGATTTCAGGGAAAACGATTTGCTCTTTTAAACCCATAGAGTAGTTACCACGACCATCAAATGATTTCGAAGAGAAACCACGGAAGTCACGGATACGAGGGATTGCGATCGAGATCAAACGATCCAAGAATTCGTACATTTGGTCGCCGCGTAAAGTAACTTTACAACCGATCGGCCAACCATCACGGATTTTGAAACCAGCGATTGATTTACGAGCAAGTGTCACAACTGGTTTTTGACCAGCAATGAGTTGCATATCAGCAACAGCGCCATCTAATAATTTCTTATCAGTTGCAGCTGCGCCTACACCCATGTTTAGAGTGATTTTTGTGATGCGAGGAATATCCATCACATTCTTAACGCTAAGTTCTTCTTGTAACTTTGCTTTAAGTTCGTCGTTGTAACGTGCTTTAAGTCTGGCCATTGCCTTTTCAACCTATTACTTCGCTACCGCCACTGATTCACCATTTGATTTATAAACACGAGTTTTCGCGCCATCAATCACTTGGTAACCAATACGGTCAGCCTTTTGGGTTGTAGCATTAAAAATTGCCACGTTTGAAATATGAAGCGTAGCCTCTTGAGTAACGATGCCGCCTTCAGCGCCAGTTACACGGTTTGGCTTTTGATGCTTCTTCACTAAGTTAAGGCCTTCGACCTTAACTCGATCTTCAGAAACTGACAAAACGATACCTTGTTTGCCTTTTTCTTTACCTGCGATCACAATTACTTGATCGCCTTTTTTAATCTTAGCCATGATTGCCTCTTATAGAACTTCAGGAGCCAATGAAATGATTTTCATGAACTGTTCAGTACGAAGTTCACGAGTCACTGGTCCGAAGATACGAGTCGCAATCGGAGCTTTGTTGTTGTTCAAAATAACAGCTGCGTTATCGTCGAAACGAATAACTGAACCGTCTGGACGACGGATGCCGAACTTTGTACGAACAACTACAGCATTCATCACGTCACCTTTTTTAACACGTGCGCGTGGAATTGCTTCTTTTACAGTAACTTTAATAATATCGCCAACTGAAGCATAACGACGGTGTGAACCACCAAGTACTTTAATACATTGTACGCGGCGTGCACCACTATTGTCTGCTACGTCGAGCATACTTTCGGTTTGAATCATTGCCCTACTCCAAAACCGAGCATCACCGGTCACAATTTCGAAAGGCTCAAAGAGTACTCGAAATTGTCCGATGATGCAACAAGAACGTCTAATTACTCAGCAGCAGCTTCAACTACTTCCACTAAAGTCCAAGCTTTAGTTTTAGAAATTGGGCGGCTTTCTTTGATGGTTACCAAGTCGCCTAATTTAGCAACATTGTTCTCATCATGAGCGTGTAATTTAGTTGAACGGCGGATTGATTTGCCATACAACGGGTGTTGAACGCGGCGTTCAATAAGCACAACAATAGACTTGTCCATTTTGTCGCTTACGACTTTGCCGGTTAACGTGCGGACTGTTTTTTCACTCATTGTCCGTTCCCCTGTTTTTCGGTAAGGAGTGTCTTAATACGAGCAATTGTCTTACGAGCAATTTGCACTTCATGCGATTTGCCTAGTTGACCAGTTGCTTTCGCCATACGAAGACGGAATTGGTTAAGCTGTTGCTCATCAAGCAAAGCTTTCAACTCTTCTACCGACTTTTCACGTAGATCTTTAGTTTTCATTACATCACCGTCCGAGTCACGATAGTGGTTTTAAACGGGAGTTTAGCAGCAGCTAAAGCAAAAGCTTCACGCGCTAACTCATCGCTAACACCTTCAATTTCGTACAGGATCTTACCTGGCTGGATCTGACAAACCCAGTATTCCACGCTACCCTTACCTTTACCCATACGTACTTCTAATGGTTTTTCGGTAATTGGTTTGTCTGGGAATACGCGGATGAAGATTTTACCACCACGTTTGATACGACGGCTAATGGTACGACGTGCAGCTTCAATCTGACGCGCAGTCATACGACCACGTTCAGTTGCTTTAATTGCAATCGAACCAAATGATACTGTACTACCACGATGCGCTAGACCAGTGTTACGGCCTTTGTGCACTTTACGGAATTTGGTACGTTTAGGTTGCAACATGGATTATTCTCCCTTGTCAGCAGCACGGTCACCGCGACGTCCACGACGCTCTTGACCTTCACCACGACCACGACCACGTTTAGCTGGACGCTCTTCAGCAGGAGCAGGGTTCATGACTTGTTTCATGCCACCTAAGATCTCACCACGGAAAATCCAAACTTTAACACCGATCGTACCGTATGTTGTTTCTGCGCGCATAGTTGCATAGTCGATGTCAGCACGAAGCGTATGCAAAGGTACACGACCTTCACGATACCACTCAGTACGAGCAATCTCTGCACCACCTAAACGGCCAGAAACTTCAACTTTGATACCTTTAGCGCCAGCACGCATTGTGTTTTGAACCGCACGCTTCATAGCACGACGGAACATAACACGCTTTTCTAATTGAGAAGCAATCGCTTCAGCAACTAAACGTGCGTCCAAGTCAGGGCGATCAATTTCATTGATGCTAACTTGAGCTGGAACACCCATAATGTTGGTGAGTTCGCGCTGTAATTTCTCAATATCTTCGCCTTTTTTACCGATAACGATACCAGGACGAGCAGTGCTAATTGTTACTTTAGCAGCGCCTGTAGGACGTTCGATAAGAATATTGCTGATCATCGCGTTTTTAAGTTTTTTAGTTAAAAACTCACGAACTTGAAGATCTTTAAGCAAATATTCAGCGTATTGTTTCGGACTCGCATACCAGTTAGCGTTATGACGTTTCACAACACCTAGGCGGATACCGATTGGATGAACCTTCTGACCCATATCAAACCCCTACCTTAACGGTGATGTGACAAGTACGCTTAGTAATACGATCTGCACGGCCTTTAGCACGTGGCATGATACGTTTAAGGCTCATGCCTTCATCAACGTAAATCGTAGTTACTTTAAGGTCATCAACATCTAAGCTGTTGTTGTGTTCAGCATTCGCGATTGCAGATTCAAGTGCTTTTTTAACGAGCACAGCTGCTTTCTTGTTGCTGAAGTTCAAAATGTCTATCGCACGTGCAACCGACTTACCACGGATCAAATCAGCAACTAAACGTGCTTTTTGTGCCGAGATAGCGGCACCGCGTAATTTAGCAGTTACTTCCATCATAGCACCTATTAACGTTTAGACTTCTTATCAACACCGTGACCACGATAGGTACGAGTTGGCGCGAATTCACCCAATTTATGACCAACCATGTGTTCAGTAACAATTACTGGAACGTGGTTACGGCCATTGTGAACAGAAATTGTTAAACCAACAAAGTCTGGAAGGATCATTGAACGACGTGACCAAGTTTTGATCGGCTTACGGTTGTTAGCAGCAATCGCAGCTTCAACCTTAGCGAACAAATGCGCGTCGACGAATGGACCTTTTTTTAATGAACGAGGCATTATTCAGATTCCCTTACTTGACGCGACGGTCGCGAATAATCATCTTAGTCGTACGCTTATTGGTACGTGTCTTGTACCCTTTAGCTTTTTGACCCCATGGACTTACAGGTTGAATACCTTTACTACGTCCTTCACCACCACCGTGTGGATGGTCTACTGGGTTCATCGCCATACCACGAACGGTAGGACGAATACCACGCCAGCGCGCAGCACCAGCTTTACCCAATGAACGAAGGTTGCTTTCTTGGTTAGAAACTTCACCAATTACAGCACGACATTCAACATGGACTTTACGCATTTCACCAGAACGTAAACGAACGATAGCGTAAGAACCATCACGACCCAACAACTGAACTGAAGTACCAGCAGAACGTGCTAATTGAGCACCTTTACCGATTTTAAGTTCAAGGTTATGCAAGGTAGAACCGATTGGCATGTTACGAAGTGGTAAGCAGTTACCTGGACGAATTGGAGCATCGTTACCAGATTGAACTTTATCACCAGCACGTAGGCCTTTAGGCGCAATGATGTAACGACGTTCACCGTCAGCATATTTCAATAAAGCAATATGAGCTGTACGGTTAGGATCGTATTCAATACGCTCTACAGTCGCAGGAATACTGTCTTTGTTACGTTTAAAGTCAACAATACGGTAGTTTTGCTTATGACCACCACCCACGTGACGTGTAGTGATGTGACCATTGTTATTACGACCACCAGTACGTTTTTTAGCTTCTACCAACGGTGCATAAGGAGCGCCTTTGTGAAGATGGTCATGAACCACTTTCTCTACAAAGCGACGTCCTGGAGACGTTGGCTTACATTTTTGAATTGGCATAATTCTCGTCCTTATTCCGCTGCGTTTTCAGCGGTATCGCCCAAGTCAGCCATTTCTACATCTTGGCCAGCTTTCAGGGTGACGTATGCTTTTTTCACATCAGAACGACGTCCTAATGTTTTACCAAAGCGTTTTGTTTTACCTTTAGTGATCGTTGTATTGATTTTTACAACTTCAACACCAAAGAGCTGCTCAACTGCTTTCTTGATTTCAAGTTTGTTTGCATTTAATGCAACCTTGAACACTTGAACACCAGCAGTGTCACCTAAAACTTGTGCTTTTTCTGAGAATACTGGTCCTAATAGGACTTGATAGATACGTTCGTTGTTCATCCGAGTTCTACCTCAATTTTCTTAGCAGCAGCTACAGACATTACAACTTTATCAAATGCGATCAAGCTAACAGGATCAATAGCAGTAGCATCAACCACATCAACGTGTGGAAGGTTGCGAGCTGCGAGATACAAGTTCTCATCTACAGCATCTGTAATGATCAATGCGCGAGTTGCATTCAAGTCTGTAAGTTTTGCAAGCAAGTCTTTAGTTTTTGGAGCTGCAACAGCAAACTCTTCAACCAATACAAGACGATCTTGGCGAACAAGTTCAGCTAAGATACATTGCATTGCACCGCGATACATCTTACGGTTTACTTTTTGAGACCAATCTTGTGGGCGAGCAGCAAAAGTTTTACCACCACCAACCCAGATTGGGCTACGAATAGAACCCGCACGAGCGCGACCAGTACCTTTTTGACGGAATGGCTTTTTACCACCGCCAGAAACATCTGCACGTGATTTGTGAGCACGAGTACCTTGACGACCACCAGCTAAGTAAGCTGTAACAACTTGGTGTACAAGAGCTTCGTTAAATTCACGTCCGAAAGCAACTTCAGACAATTCAACAGCAGAGCCGGAAACAGTTTTTAAATTCACAGTATTTCCCCTCAGGCCTTGATGGTAGGACGTACAACAACGTCACCGCCAGTTGAACCAGGAATAGCACCCTTAACAACTAAAACAGAACGTTCAGCGTCAATAGATACAATTTCAAGACCTTGAACTGTTACGCGTTCGTCACCTAAGTGACCAGCCATTTTCTTGCCTTTGAACACGCGACCAGGTGTCTGGTTTTGACCTGTAGAACCTAATACACGGTGAGATACTGAGTTACCATGAGTAGCATCTTGCGTACGGAAATTCCAACGCTTAACACCACCTTGGAAACCTTTACCTTTTGACTGACCAGTTACGTCAACAATTTGACCAACTGTGAACAGATCAACACCGATAGAAGCACCCACTTCACGGCCTTCAAGCTCAGCTTCAGTAACACGGAACTCTTTAACTAAACGACCAGCAGCAACACCCGCTTTCGCGAAGTGACCTTTCTGAGCGTTAGTTACGCGCGATTCGCGACGTTCACCAGTAGTTACTTGAATTGCTTGATAACCATCAGTTTCAAGTGTTTTGATTTGCGTAATGCGGTTTGGATCGACTTCGATAACTGTAACAGGTACAGATACACCAGCATCTGTAAAGACGCGAGTCATACCACATTTGCGACCGACTAAACCAATAGCCATGTGCATAAACCTCTAAAAAAGCGGCCTAATTAACTTAAAAAGTTAATCAACCGAAAGCCTTAACCCAAAGCGATCTGAACATCAACACCAGCAGCAAGATCTAACTTCATCAATGCATCAACAGTTTTATCTGTTGGTTGAACGATGTCGATCAAACGCTTATAAGTGCGGATTTCGTACTGATCACGAGCGTCTTTGTTGACGTGTGGTGAAGTAAGAACGTTGAAGCGTTCGATGCGAGTAGGCATCGGAATTGGACCACACACTTGTGCGCCAGTACGCTTAGCGGTTTCTACGATCTCTTGAGCAGATTGATCAATCAGACGATGATCAAAAGACTTCAAACGGATACGAATTCTCTGGTTAGACATACCAGTAAACTCCAAGCCAAATATATAAAGAATCACCCATGACGCACCTCACCATTCTGGTAAGTGTCAAGGGCAGTGAAAATCACTAAGGTCATGATCGATGCCACGACTGTAATGCGTTAACTACTTTCTTCGTAGTAAACGCCCTCCATTTGAGGGTCGCTCATTATAACGATTGTTTAAGTCTTATGCAATTCTTCTTTTCATTTTTTAAGCAATCAATCCTGCTATGCACTCACGACATAATCAATTGCTTGATTCAGCAAACGATTGCCCTGTTCAAATTTACTTTTGATAGTTCTTTTTAATTCAGATATCGGTTGTACATATTCACCATTAAAAACCGCCATATCCTCTTCATTCTCAATCAACAGTGCCAAGGTCTGTGGTGTCATTTCTGGATGAAACTGAAACCCAAGAACATTACGTCCAATCTGATACATTTGATTTCGGCAGACTTTATTCTCGGCTAAGCGCACCCCGCCTTTTGGAATTTCAAAAGTTTCACTATGCCATTGTAATATATTCAATTGTTCTGGAATCTGAAAATAATCCTCAGGCACATGCGAGGCACGCCCCACATCCATCCAGCCGAGTTCTTGGTACGGATTACGGCTCACGGCTGCCCCAAGAGCATTGGCAATTAACTGCCCACCCAAGCACAAGCCAATGGCAGGTTTACCCGCAGCCAAATAGCGTCGCAACCACCTTTTTTCGAGTTTTAACCATGGATAATTTGCTTCATCATTCACACTCATGGTTCCCCCCATAATAATCAGGAGATCAACCTCATCTACTCGCGGTAAGGCCTCTAATTCCAAGGGTAAATCGACGGGTAATGCAAAAAACTCTGTTGCGGTAATTTTTGCTTTATGTGCTTTTAAAAAGTCATAGCAACTGCCAAAACCTTCGCCAGCAATGTGCTGAAAATAATGCACTCTTAAATGCGACTTCATGCGCTAAAACCTATTTATCGTTAGAATGATAATTAGTCTTAGCAAAAATAAAGCCAGTTTTGAGCAATCGTATTAATCCGTACCGATTCTGTACAAAAGCAGCGCAACACTAGCGGCTTAGTTGATTTTCTCTTAACCTAAGTCATTCTATTGATTTAGCCCACGCACCATGACAACACACAATAAAGCACAAACTAATCTGATTCATGCACCACGCCAAGCCCCTCAATACATTGAAACCGTTCAACCTCCCTTATTTCGTGCATCGACGATTATTTTTAAAAGCACGGCGCACCTTTTTGACCGCCATTGGACCGATGCTTATGATTATAGTTACGGCACACACGGCACTCCGACGACGTTTACTTTAGGGGACAATATTGCCCAAATTGAAGGCGGACGTTATTGCTTACTTGCACCAAGTGGTTTATCTGCGATTAATCTCGTGAATAGTACAGTTTTAGGATCAGGTGATGAGGTTTGGGTCGCCGATAATATTTATGGCCCTAATCTTGAGCATTTAAATAATCTGCGAGATCGTTATGGCATCACCGTTAAAATTTACAATCCAATTGATGCCAATAGCTTTCAACCGACTGAAAAAGCAAAATTGATTTGGCTCGAAGCAGCAGGATCAGTCACTTTAGAATTTCCCGATTTAAAGAACTTGGTTAAAAAAGCACAGCAGGCCAATGTACTCACCGCACTGGATAATACATGGGGCGCAGGACTGGCGTTTAATGCTTTTGATTTCTCAGATGAGCATCTCACTGTTGATATTACAGTTCATGCACTCACCAAATATCCAAGCGGTGGTGGCGATATCTTAATGGGTTCTGTAGTCACAAATGACCAAGCACTCCACCACAAACTCTATCGTATGCATGCCATCCAAGGCATTTCTATTTCGGGCGATGATGCTGCGCAAGTTCAACGCAGCTTGGCGCATATGTCTTTACGCTATGAACAGCAAGCACAAAGTGCACTCACCTTGTTGAATTGGCTAAAACAACAAGCACAGTTTAGCCAAGTCCTGCATCCAAGCGATCCTGATGCAGCAGGCCATCAATTCTGGGCAGAAATTTGCAGCACTGGTAAAAGTGCAGGCTTGGTCAGTGTTATTTTCAAACCAGAATATGATCTAGCCATGATCAGAAAGTTCTGCGACAGCTTAACACTATTTAAACTCGGATTTAGTTGGGGCGGTCCTATCAGTCTGGCAATGTTGTATGACTTAAAACAAATGCGCACTTTGGAAAATACACATTTACAACAAGGTTTATTGGTTCGCTTCTGTATTGGACTAGAACATCCAGAAGATTTAATTCAAGATATTCAAAACGCATTAAAACAGCTCGATTGAGATTAAAACAGGTGAAGAATGAGTACACCAATCGTTATTGCAAAAAAAACCACTGATACAACACAAGATATTGTTTTACATTCTAAATTTGCAAACCGACATGGTCTGATTGCAGGTGCGACAGGAACCGGTAAAACCGTTACACTCAAAGTGATGGCCGAAAGCTTTTCTCGTATTGGCGTACCTGTATTCCTTGCCGATGCCAAAGGTGATGTCTCCAGTCTGGCCAAAGCGGGCAGCAGCAATCCTAAATTTGATGAGCGTCTAAAAAGCCTGCAACTAGATGCGATTCCTTTTGCAGCATCACCCGTTATCTTTTGGGATTTATTCGGTCAGCAAGGCCATCCAATTCGTACCACTATTTCAGAGATTGGCCCCTTATTACTGGCACAAATGCTCAATCTGAATGACACCCAAGAAGGCGTGCTTTCAGCAGTGTTTCGTGTGGCCGATGATCAAGGTTTACTGCTGATCGACTTCAAAGACCTGAAAGCCATGCTGACCTATGTTAGTGAAAATGCTGCCAGCCTCAAAGCCGAATATGGCAACCTTTCCCCTGCCAGTCTGGGTGCAATTCAACGTAATCTACTCGCACTGGGTGACCAAGGTGGAGAGCAATTCTTTGGTGAGCCAAGCCTGAATATTCTTGATTTCATTCAAACTGACACCAATGGCCATGGCTATATCAACATCTTGGCTGCTGACAAGCTGATGAACACGCCAAAGCTTTATGCAACGTTCCTGCTCTGGATGATGTCGGAACTATTTGAACAGTTGCCTGAAATGGGTGATATGGATAAACCGAAGTTGGTGTTCTTCTTCGATGAAGCGCATTTACTGTTTGACAATGCCAGCCCTGCTTTACAGCAAAAGATTGAACAAGTCGTGCGTTTGATTCGATCTAAAGGTGTAGGTATTTATTTCATTACCCAAAATCCACTGGATTTGCCAGAAAGCGTATTAGGTCAACTCGGTAACCGTGTACAACATGCTTTACGCGCATTTACACCTAAAGATCAAAAGGCAGTTAAAACCGCAGCAGATACCTTCCGCGCCAATCCAGAGTTTAAAGTCGACCAAGCGATTACCGAACTTGCGGTCGGTGAAGCCTTGATCAGCTGTCTAGATGAACAAGGGACACCACAGATTGTGGAGCGCGGCTGGGTGATGCCTCCTTACTCCTCCTTTACCCCGATCACTCCCGAAGAACGCCAAGTGATTATTGGACAAAGCATTGTAGCGGGTGTCTACGACCAAGCCGTGGATCGTGACAGTGCCTATGAAATACTGCAAAAGAAAGTGCTACAACAATCCCAGCAAAAAGAGGCAGATGATCTCGCCAAACAGCAAAGCAAAGAGCAAGATGCTTTAGCCAAGCAACAAGCCAAAGACCAAGAACGTTTTGCTCGTGAGCAGCAAAAAGCAGCAGAAAAGTCACAGCGTGATCGCGAAAAACTCACTCAAGATATCGTCGGTACTTTTGCGAAAAGCGCAGCACGTAGTCTCGGCGGTAGTACAGGACAAAAGATTGTGCGTGGTTTACTCGGTTCACTGTTTGGTAAATAGAAACCCTATCTTTCTAAAAATTAAGGGATAGTAAACTATCCCTTAATTTTTTTATGGCTTTTGTTTAAATATGCATTGCAAATACACCTTATAAGATGTATTTTAAATACATCTTATAAATGATAGCCAAGAGAGATCAAGCATGACTCCACAGCAAATTGACCTAGTAAAAGCCACAGTTCCTGTCCTACGCGAAAATGGTGTTGCACTGACTGGATACTTTTATAACCGCATGTTAGGTAACCACCCCGAATTAAAAGAAACCTTTAATATGGGACACCAACGCAGTGGGGCTCAAGCACAGGCACTTGCGGGTGCAGTGTTGGCGTATGCTGAGAATATTGAAGATCCATCGGTACTTCTACCTGTCGTTGAAATGATTGCGCATAAGCATGTCAGTTTAAATATTCAATCGCCTGACTACGGCATCGTTGGTGAAAACCTTTTGCACTCGATTAGTGAGGTCTTAAATATTTCAATGGAAGACCCATTGATTGGTGCATGGGCTGCCGCTTATGGTCAATTAGCAGACCTATTTATCAGCACTGAAAAAGCCATTTATGATCAACACCAACAAACCCAAGGTAGTTGGTTAGGCTGGCGTAATTTTAAAATTGCCAAAAAGGTCGTGGAAAGCGATGAAATCACATCGTTCTATTTAGCACCTGTTGATGGCGGTGCATTGCCATACTATGAAGCAGGTCAATACATTTCAGTCCGTGTGTTTGTCCCTGAACTCAACTTAAGACAACCGCGTCAATACACGCTTTCGACTAGCCCACAGGCAGATTATTTACGTATCTCGGTCAAACGTGAAGATGAAAAAGGTGAACTTGCAGGTGGCTGGGTATCTAGTACCTTGCATGGTTTAGCTGAAGGTTCAGAAATTGAAGTATCGGCACCAACAGGTAATTTCTATCTGATTGATAGCAGCAAGCGTAATGTCTTTATCAGTGGTGGTGTAGGATTAACACCGATGATTGCAATGTTGAACCAATTGGTGACTTTAGATATGCCGCAACCGGTTAACTTCATTCATGCCTGCCGTAGCAGCCAAGTACATGCCATGAAGCAGCATATTCAAGAGCTTAAAACCAAGTATCCACGTTTAAATACATTTACGGCATATGAGTTTCCACACCAAAATGACAGCCTTGGTGAAGACTACGATGTCGCTGGACGTTTAGATTTAAGCAGCATTGATGCCGCATTATTACCGACCAATGCCGATTATTATTTATGTGGCCCAATGCCATTTATGGCAGCGCAACATCAGGCACTGGTCGCTCGTGGTATTCCTGCTGCCAACATTCACAGTGAAGCCTTTGGTACAGGTGGCGTCAAACTCAGCTAAGCCGCACTACATTTTGCATAGGGCTAGTCTATGTTAGACTAGCCCTTTCTATTTCTTGCACTAGATTGAGTGAAACCACATGCAACTCAATAAGTTTACTGATTATGCACTCAGAATTTTGATGTATGTCGCTCGTCCGAGTGATGTACCTTATACGATTGCAGATATCGCAGAAGACTTACATGTGTCGCAAAACCACTTGGTTAAAGTCGTGCACTTCATGGGTAAACAACATTGGATTGTCACCATTCGCGGTAAAGGTGGTGGCCTACGCCTTAATCCGGAAGCTAAGAATCTGAAATTAGGTGCGATTGTTCGAACCTTACAAGGGAATCATCAAATTGTTGAATGTAACACCCCTCCTTGTGTACTTAGAGCCAACTGCGGACTAAAAGGGATTCTAGATCAAGCCTTAGAATGCTTTTATCAAAGCCTTGATCAATATACGCTTGGCGAAGTCGTCCAACAGGGCATTATCCCCTCTTCCACACGCTCAAATATCGACTTTTTAGAGCTTATTCATAAAGCTTAAAATCACATACAGATGAAGGATTCGCACGAACGCTTCACATCCTTTATAATGGTCGTTGCTATTTCTATTCAAAAGTAAGCTTCTATGCGTCGCAGTGAAAAATCGAAAGACACCAAAGCCAGACTCGCACCTAAACAAAAAATCAGTTATGAAAAAAAGGCTGACCCTGCATTAACTGAATATGCAGTACAGTCTTTAACTTGGTTACGCCAAGCTGAATTTTTGATGAGTGCGCCGAAACTGGCTTTATGCGTAGAAGATACGGGTTATGAAATCGCATTTGCTGGCCGTTCCAATGCTGGTAAATCAAGTGCAATCAATGCATTAACCAATCAAAAACAACTGGCACGCGCTTCAAAAAGACCGGGCCGCACCCAAATGATTAACTTTTTCAGCTTGGGCAATCCAGATCAGCGCTTAGTCGACTTACCTGGTTATGGTTATGCTGCGGTTCCTGAAGCGATGAAAATCGTTTGGCAGAAAGAACTTGAAAATTATCTGATCCACCGCAAAAGCTTACAAGGCTTGGTGTTATTGATGGATATTCGCCATCCTTTACAACACTTTGACTTGATGATGCTGGAATGGGCGCATTCACGTCATTTATTTGTCCATATCCTGCTGACCAAGGCCGATAAGTTAAACCGCGGTCCTGCCAATGAAGTTTTATTTGATGTAAAACAGCAATTGAAGAAAATGAAACTCGATTTCTCCATTCAACTGTTTTCGTCACTCAATCGTATTGGCTTAGAAGAACTGTCAACTGTCATGGCAGGTCGTTTGAATTACACCCTTGATCAACCAACGGAATTTGACCTTAGCCAAATCCCTGAAGCCTCAGAAACCGACATCCAAGAATAAAAAGTGCATTTTATGCAACTTGATGCATAAAATAATTTTTAATTGTCCCGAATTGCTAAACACAAACACTAGGTAGTTTTCATATACTGCTTAGTGTTGGTTCATTGCACTATCGATTAGGACTAAACGATGAAATTACTATCATTTGTGAAGAACAAAGTTCTTGGTTCTTCGATTGACTATAAAATCCTCCCACGCAAAGTAAAGTTTGACTGGGAAAATACGCCAGTGGATTGGATTCCAAACCAGCCTTTTGCCAGCTATTTTATTAATGAAATTAACAACATTTTACCTGCTGGTGAGTTTTGGTTTTGCCGTTTATATAACAAAGTCCTTCCAGAAATTACCGATGAAAAATTAAAGCAAGACGTCCAAGCCTTTATCCGTCAGGAAGCAATGCATGCCGTTGCCCATACCTCAGCCAATAAAGAATATTTGACGCAACGCAATATTGATATTCAGCGCAACCTCGACATCATGGATTTCTTATTTACCAAGGTTTTGGCAGACAAGCCTTTCGATAAAGAAATTCCGAAAGCACTCGAGCATCAATGGGATTTATTCCGTCTAGGTGTGATTGCGACTGTTGAACACATGACCTGTGTACTAGGCAAATATGCACTGTATAACAAGCGCTGGGAGGAACTCGGTGCAGATCCAGAAATGATCGATCTGATTAAATGGCATGGCTCTGAAGAAATTGAACACCGTACCGTTGCATTTGATCTCTATCGTCATTTGGGCGGTGGTTATATCGCACGTTACTACATGAGTGTTGCTGTGATTATTGGTGTGCTTGGCCTTTGGGTCGATGGTGCAGCGCATATCATGAGCCAAGACCCTCGTTTTGCTGACAAGAAACCAAGCTTATTTAAGCCATGGATCTGGATCGAATGGTCGAAGATCGCGTTAAAAGACGCTAAAATCTTGCCAGGTCCTGCATGGTTGGTTGCACAACAAATTGATTACCTTATGCCGTGGTATGACCCAGTCAAAGAAGGCAATACGCAAGATGCTGTGAATTATTTAAATAATTCCCCTGCTGCAAAACGCGCCTTACAACCCGCAGCATAAACATTCTTTTATAGAATAAAAAAAGCAGGAGTCATCTCCTGCTTTTTTGCGTCCAATACGATCAACTTGATTCAGCTTCTGCCTGTTTTGCGTAGCGATCAACCACCACACTAATCATCATATCGCCTTGTACATTGACCACAGTACGCACCGTATCCAACACCCGGTCGATCGGCAGTAAAATTGCAATCGCCTCCGCAGGTAAACCGACTGACTGTAGCACCATAATCATGGTCACCATCCCCGCACTCGGAATTCCTGGCGCCCCCAAAGAAGCAATCATGGCGGTTAAACAGACAATAATCTGCTGCGTTAAACTCAAATCCAAGCCCATCAGATTTGCAATAAATAAGGCAGCCGCAGCTTCATACAAAGCAGTACCATCCATATTCAGTTGTGTGCCTAAAGGAATCACAAAACCTGCCGTTTGCGGCCGTACACCTAAGTTTTCCTGTGCACACTTCATACTCAGCGGCATGGTCGCTGAACTGGAACTGGTCGCAAAAGCTGTGACTAAAGCGGTTCTCGCCCCTCTAAAAAAGGTGATCGGATTCATCCGCCCAAAAATCCACAACAAAGCAGGTAACACCACCACGCCATGAAAAATAGTCGTCCCCGTCACTACTGCCGCAAATTCAACCAACCGACTCAGTACCGATAAATCTTCTGTCGCAATCAACTTTGCTAAAAGCGCAAAAATCCCGATCGGCGCAAGTTTCATCACCCAGCCCACTAACATCATCATCATGTCAAAGAATTGTTGGCTGATATTACGAACTAAGGCAAAACGCTCTCCACCCTTGACCAAAGCCACTCCAAGAAATAAGGCAAATACCACCACGGCGAGTACATTGCCCTCGCTGAATGCCTTAAATGGATTAATTAAAGTGTTTTGAATAAAGGTGGTGACAAAACTTGATGGGGTTAAGGTATCTGGGGTTTGGTGGTTGTCCATTGCAGCTTGAAACAGCTGGATATCCACCCCCTTGCCCACATCAAACAGATGCGCACAGCTAATCCCCAAAATAAGTGCCAAAGTGGTGGTGGTCAAACAGCTCAATGCAGTAATTTTCCAAACACGTCCAAACTGCCCGCCTGCCTGTAAGTTGGAAACACCGACCACAATCGAACTAAAAATTAATGGGATCAGTAACATTTTCAACAAACCAATGAAAACACTACTTAGGATGCCTAGCCCGTAAAGACTATATTCAACAAATGCAGTTTGCGGATAGGCAATCAATAGAAAACCAAAGGCCACACCGAGCACAGCTGCAATTAAAATTTGTGTATTTAAATTCATTGTTTAATGGGTAAACATTTAACTTAGCCGTACTATGGCATGCTCATGTTGAAGAATCGAGCAATTTTTTGTCACATCCTTATGATAAAAAAAGCCATCATAATGATGGCTTTAGTACTGCTTTATTGTTTACTGGGTTTCGATTTCTCTGAGCCGAATCAACCCTTCTTGGACGGTACTACAGACCAACTGACCATTTTGCCACATCCGGCCAAAATTTAAGCCGCGTGAACCGGCACTAATCGTTGCCTCCATGTCGTACAGCATCCATTCATCCGCACGTAATGGACGATGGAAATAAATGGTGTGATCGATACTGGCACATTGTAGATTCGGCGAAATCCATGACAAACCATGTGGACGTAAAGCCGTCGTCATCAAAGTAAAGTCTGAATAGAACGCCACAATCGCCTGATGTAATGAAATCTCATCAATATTTTGCGGGATTTGATCATGCGTACGAATGTAGTGCGCATAAAATGGAGCTTCAGGCTGGGGTTGAAACGGATTGATCAACTGTGTTGGTCTGATTTCCACATGACGTTCACGCATAAAACTGGCACGTACATTTTCAGGTACAAAATTAATCAGACTTTCTTTCAGCTCATTCTCAGACTTTAAGGTCTCTGGTTCAGGGTACTCAGGCTCTTTATGTTGATAATTTAAGCCTTCTTCTGGATTGGCAAAAGAGACCATTGCAGAGAAAATAGTACGGCCATGTTGAATCGCACGAACCTGTCGACTGGCAAAGCTTTTACCATCTCTGAGTGGATCAACTTCATAAATGATCGGTGCATTGACATCACCGCCATACAGGAAATAGGCATGTAAAGAGTGTGCTGGACGATCTGTGGTGTACGATGCCGCTCTCAAGGCTTGTCCAAGAACCTGCCCACCGAATACTCGCTTGCCTACCAAATTGCGGCTATTGCCCCGAAAAATATGCTCTTCAAGCTTTTCCAGAGTCAACAGTTCTACCAATTCTTGAGTTAACGCATTCATGTAATAGCCTTCCAACATCAATGAGGAGAGATCAACCAATCCTTTCAGGGTTGATAATTTTGATTGTGCCACAAATTCAAATGACAATGGTCAGGATAAAATGATTCATCCGTCACGATAATGATGTATTGATTATCTTAATATGTATTTATAGCGGCTAAAAATACGATTTTTAACGATAAAATCTACCAAATACGCTATATTTTGTCAGAAAATAACATACCGTTTCATGTAAGAATATCGCAGAATGTCGTGTTCAGCATGACTCGATGTCCGGATTATTATTTAGGAGTTTGTAATGTCCAAGACTGGATTTGGTCAAATGTATCGCCAACTTTCGAGTAAGTTACTTGACCTTGTGGTAACCCCACATGTTCTTGGTGAAGTTCCTACAGAATCCACCACTACAGAGCCAAACACAACCGATTCAAATAAGTTAGTTTGCTATGTTTTACAAAATTATTCGCGTAGTAATGCCTTGGTGGTTGATGGTGAAACCCGCCGTCTCAATTTAAAGCCCGCATTAGATCCCTTGAGTTTTGGGAGCTATCAAGAAAAAAATTCAGTCTTGTTTTTACATCATAACGAAAATAATTTTTTTAATACTCAAACATTCCCACCTCGCCTGTTACAACTGGTCGAAGCCTTAGAACAACAAACTGATATTGATATTCAGCTTGTGCCTGTGACGGTTCTTTGGGGACGTTCACCTGATAAAGAAGATTCTTGGTTTAAATTATTATTCTCAGATACTTGGGCAACCCCAGGGACAGTCAAACAACTGATGAATATTGGTTTGCATGGTCGCCAGTCTTATTTAGAGTTCCATGAACCACAATCTTTGCGTG
The DNA here is from genome assembly GCF_022808535.1 of Acinetobacter sp. NIPH1876. Lineage (NCBI taxonomy): Bacteria > Pseudomonadati > Pseudomonadota > Gammaproteobacteria > Moraxellales > Moraxellaceae > Acinetobacter > Acinetobacter sp. NIPH1876. The sequence goes on along the minus strand of NZ_JALGBR010000010.1, from coordinate 92,720 downwards.
AGTTGGTAGATTATGCCAAGACCAACCACCCAAATATTTCGCCAGCAACCTATATTGCCAGTTCATTAGATACCTATTTAGATCAGCAACGTGAAGTCGTGCTTGGTCCTGACTTATCAGACCGTCGCAATGTGATGCAATCGGTAGTGAAGTCCGCTGAGGTACAAGATGCCATTCGTCGTGAAAGCATTCAGCATAAAATCAGTATGCTCGAAGCTGAACGTCGTGCCATCGGCTATGTCAATGAAATCGTGTCTGACTATTCGGCATCTGCGGTACGCTTTGCAGATATGGCCTTAACCCGTTTATGGACACAGCTTTATGACGGCGTAGAAGTCCATAATTTCAGTACCGTACGTGAGCTGGCAAAAGACTACGAAATCGTTTACACCCCATGTCACCGTAGCCATATCGACTATTTACTATTGTCTTATGTGATTTATAAACGTGGCTTGATGATTCCATATATTGCCGCAGGTGATAACCTCAACCTACCATTTGTGGGTCAGTTATTACGTGGTGGCGGTGCCTTCTTTATTCGCCGTTCTTTCCGCGGAAATGCACTTTACACCTCTGTATTTAAAGAATATTTATACAGTATTTTATCGCGTAATACGCCAATCGAATACTTTATTGAAGGTGGTCGTTCACGTACCGGTCGCTTACTCCCGCCTAAAACGGGGATGCTAGCAATGACCATCCAAGGTCATTTACGTGGTCCTGCAAAACCAATTGTCTTTGTACCCACCTATATTGGTTATGAGCGCCTGATGGAAGGCTCAACCTATGTCGGTGAAATGCAAGGTCAACCGAAAGAAGCAGAATCCATTTTTGGTATCGTGAAAACCTTACGTAAAATTGAACGTATCTTCGGTAAAGTGCATGTTAACTTTGGTGAACCTGTATTCCTGAATGATATTCTGAAACAACAGGGTGCGGAGAATATTCAAGCGGATACTGCAAGCACCACAGAGATTTCCAATGTCGTTGCAAGCTCGGCCAATCTGATTTTAGAGAACATCAACCGCGCTGTGGTCATCAACCCTGTGTCATTACTGTCTTTAATTTTATTGGCAACACCAAAGCACACTTTAGATGAAGAAATCTGTGCGAAACAGCTCGATATCTACCGTGACTTGGCAACACAACGACCATATGATGAGCGCACACAAGTGACCTCATTATCAGGTAAAGAGATCATTGCTTATGGTCTCAAGCTCAAGTTAATCAAACGTGTACAACATGTATTAGGCGATATTATTGCGATTGAAGATAATCAAGCCGTATTGCTGACTTACTTCCGTAATAACATTTTACACGCCTTTGTTTTACCGTCATTGGTGGCTTCGCTGGTTGAGCACAATGGTAAAATTCACAAGAACGACTTAAGCAATGTGATCCGTACCTTGTATCCGTTCTTAAAAGCTGAATTATTTATGAAATGGGAAGCTGCTGATCTACAAAAGCAGATTGATAATTATATTGATGCCTTGGTTCAGATTGGTTTGATTTTCCAAGATCATGATGGCAATTTATTCAGCCCAACGCCAAATAGCGAAGAACATCAAAAGCTTGTCACTTTAGCTCTACCCGTCAAGCAAAGTTTAGAACGCTATTACATGACACTGGCACTGATTACTCAGCGCGGTTCAGGCAACATTTCAACCAAGCAAGTTGAAGAGCTGAGTCACCTCTTAGGTCAACGCTTATCTGTGCTGTATGAATTCAACTCACCAGAGTTCTTCGATAAAGCCTTATTCCAAAGTTTTATTAAAGTCCTGACGCAACAGAATTATATTCGTAACAATGAGCAAGGTTTCATTGAATATGATGATAATTTCAGTGAAATGGCCGCAGGTGCACAGCTGGTCTTAGATGAAACGACGCTACAAATGTTGCAGCACATCACCACCTTCAGCGATGAAGAGCTGGCTGAGGCATTAGAAGCCATGGCTTCACAACAAGCCAAACGTCGCTTAAAACGCAAAAAATCTTAAAATTAAAAAAGGCAACTTCGGTTGCCTTTTTTAATGCGCTAACGACACTCCAAATACTTCGGATCATCCAAACATCGCAGTCGTTTAATGAGCGATACAAAATACGCATCATAATAACCAGAGTCGACATAACGATTCCGAATTTTGACTACCATCGCGTCATAGCCCTGTTTCTCATAACCTGAGATATCCGCCCAGTAATAGGCTGGTAAATGGTTTTCCCATTGAATGGCTTGTGCAGCAAGCACATTGCTGTTGCGTACAAACCAAGATCGTATTTGATGACCGAAGCCCACTGGATAGACTTGTGGTCGAATCACGATATTCATCGCAAAATACGCCATAGGGAAGTTGACGACCTGCGTGTCAGCACCAAATTCCTTTTTCAAGTTATACGGTAATATTCCATAGGCTGGTGCAGCCAAAATATCAATTTTCTTCTGCTTGAAAGATTCCACCGCATTGGAAAAATCTACGTAGACTGGTTTAGCGCCCACACTTTGTACCAATGCCTGCTGTGGTGGATTATTCTCCAAAATACCAATGGTTTTATTTTTTAATTGAGACACCTTATTGATCTGTTGCGTATTCATGATCATATAAGCCGTGCCGATCGGAATCATACCCAGCATTTCATAATCTGCCCCGATCATACGCTTTTCCACATTGCTATTATTTAAAAGCTGTAAAAAGACTCTGGCAACACGATTATTGGGAATCAGACCAATTCCCCCTGTTGTCCCCATAAAACGATTATAGCGATAGGTATTAAAGTTGGATGCCACTAAGCCTGAACATTTACGCTGCTCAAAAGCTTGTATAGCCTCCTTTTCATTTTTAAAGGTTTGAAATTTTAATTGAACTTGATTCTGCAGCGCATACAAACGAATATCTTGTAGACGGCGACTGATATCACCCTTTGTACTTAAAGGATCAAATACGCACCAAGACTGCTCAACAGCCCAACTCGCGCTGGTCATCAATCCTATGAAGAGCATGCAAATTATTTTTCTCATGTATCACCTTATTATGCCTCGCCGCAAACCATGTGCTCAATTCAGGCGGTTCCTTTACGGAATCTATTGGTATTTATAATTCAAAATACATACCAACTCTTTAAACTTTCTTTACAGTCTAATCAATTTTTTTTTCATTACTATGTGCCAATAACGCCTCAGCATAGTCATTAAAGCAAATCAAATGGTCAAATTTAAAATCAATCTCAACCAATCGTGTGGCATAAATTCGCTTGCCAGTGTGTTGTTCTGATACTAGTTTTAGAGGTTTTACATGAAGTTGCTGTTGAAACCACCATAATATTTCATGCATAGGGAGCGGCACATTATTGCTCACAATATAACTACGCTCTACTTTAGATAAATTAAGTAATCCTGCTAAAAACTTGGCTAAATCATCAATATGAATGCGATTACTAAAATGGATTGCAGGATAAGTCAGACTCTGTTCTGCCATTTTTTTGAGTCGGGCAATTGAAGTTCCATAAATGCCAGTCGGGCGAACAATAACACTCTGCTGCGGATAATGCGCTTGCCAAAGTAACTCCATCTTCTGAAGGATCTGCCCTTGCTCATCAGCAGCTTGTATCAGCGATTCATCATCAATTCGCTCTCCTGCATTTTCACCATAAACACGGGTCGAAGACACCACGACAATACGTTGTACGGGATGTATTTTCAGTGCGTTGACAATGGGTAATACACTGTCGAGATAGGTGTGCTGATAGGCTGCTACACCACTCTGTGCAGGAGCCAATACCACATACACCATATCAACAGGCGGCAGTTTACTTAAATCCAGCTGATGAATGTCCTGAAGATAATGGGTCGCGTAACAATCTGTTTTTTCACTGCGACTAATTGTGCTAATGTGGTGACCTTGCTCAAATAAGTGTTTAGCGACACGCTGAGATGTTTTACCATAACCAATAAATAAAATATGCATACACACCTTTGAGCAGAGATGACATCAGTTCAGCAATTACAAGGCGTTGGTGCTGCCGCAGCGACCCTTTTAGAAAAGCTTCATATTTTTAGCACGGATGATTTGTTATTCCATCTTCCGCGTGACTATGAAGATCGTAGCACTATTATTCCAATGAATCAGCTGATCGTTGGACGAAGTTACTTGCTTGAAGGTGAAGTCCGTTCCGTTGATTTTCCACCTGGGAAAAAGAAATCGCTCGCAGCCCTGCTACAAGATGATTTTGGCAAGGTGACCTTACGCTTTTATCATATTTATAAAGGTCTGACTGATCGCATCCAAATGGGACAACGACTACGGATTTTTGGTGAAGTCCGTGTCGGTGCACGGGGTTTGGAGTTGTATCACCCTGAAATTCAAGTGATTCAGCAACATACTGCTTTACCGAAAACCCAACTGACTGCGATTTATCCAAGTACCGAAGGGCTAACCCAACCCAAGCTGCGTGAATATGTCCGCCAAGCCTTGCAGCATCATAGTGATGACTTACCTGAATTACTCCCCAGCAAATACAGCAATGGCTATGAGCTTAAACAAGCGCTCCATTACATCCATGAGCCACCGATTGATGCCAATATGCTGCAACTCAATCAAGGTTCGCATCCTGCACAACAACGCCTGATTTTTGAAGAACTGGTTGCCCACCAAATCAGTTTACTCACCCGACGTGCTTATATTCGCCAGATTGCCGCCCCACGTTTTAGCAGCAGCAAAGTGCTGGCAAAGAAACTCTTGGAAGGCTTGCCTTTCCAAATGACCAATGCACAAAAGCGGGTTTCCAAAGAAATTCTACAAGATCTTAAACAAGATCAACCGATGCTACGCTTGGTGCAGGGTGATGTCGGCGCAGGTAAAACCTTGGTGGCCGCAGTCGCGGCGTGCCATGCCTTAGAAGCGGATTGGCAAGTGGCCCTCATGGCACCAACTGAAATTTTAGCTGAACAGCATTATTTAAACTTTAAGCGCTGGTTCGAACCCTTGGGCATTCAGGTGGCATGGCTGTCAGGCAAACAAAAAGGCAAAGCCAGAACCCATGCGGAACAACAAATCAAAGAAGGTCATGCGCAACTGATCGTAGGCACGCATGCCTTATTTCAAGATACTGTTGGATTTTCCAAACTTGGCTTGGTGATTATTGACGAACAACATCGTTTCGGCGTTGACCAACGTCTTGCCTTAAGAAATAAAGGTGCTGATCAATTTACGCCACACCAATTGGTGATGACAGCCACACCAATTCCTCGTACTTTAGCCATGAGTGCATATGGGGATTTAGACACCTCGATTATTGACGAACTTCCGCCTGGACGCACCCCGATTCAAACCGTAACCATTCCATTAGAACGGCGTGAACAGGTATTGCAACGCATCGCAACCAATTGCCGTGAAGGTAAACAAGCTTATTGGGTCTGTACCTTGGTAGAACAATCTGAAACGCTGGATGCGCAAGCGGCAGAAGCCACTTATCAAGAAATTAAAGAGCGCTTTCCAGACATCAACATTGGTCTGGTACATGGCAAAATGAAGGCTGATGAAAAGCAAAGTGTTATGCAAGCCTTTAAAGATAATCAATCCCAACTGTTAATTGCCACCACAGTGATTGAAGTCGGGGTCGATGTACCGAATGCTTCGATTATGGTGATTGAAAATGCAGAACGTTTAGGCCTTTCCCAACTGCATCAACTTCGTGGTCGCGTGGGTCGTGGGGCAACCGCCAGTTTCTGTGCCCTACTGTATAAAACACCTTTATCACAAAATGGTCAGGAACGCCTTTCGATTCTCCGTGAAAGTAATGATGGTTTTATCATTGCAGAAAAAGATTTAGAAATACGTGGTCCCGGCGAGTTGCTAGGTACCAAGCAAACGGGGGATATGGGCTTCCGTGTCGCACGTTTAGAACGCGATGATCATTTACTGACACAAGCACATTACGTCGCTGAGCAAATCCTTAAAGACTATCCACAACATGCGGACGGACTATTAAAACGCTGGCTGCCTGAAGCACCAAGATATGCCTATGTTTAAGCGACTTGGCACATCAGCACAGCAGCTATTTGATTATTTTACACCTTGCAGTCTCTGCGACATCGGTATGAAACGCCAATTCGGTGTTTGTCAAAGTTGCTGGCAACAACTGCCTTGGTTAAAGCAAAGGATCGAGCGCAATCAGCAACAGATCTTGGTTGCTTGCCATTATCAATATCCAATTGATCGTTTGATTCAACAATTCAAATACGAGCAGAAACTGCATCATCAGAGAATATTAGATGGCCTGCTATTACAACTCAGACTTCCTAAAGTACATGCGATTGTACCGATGCCAATTTCGATTGATCGCCTAACAGAACGTGGTTTTAATCAAGCCCTGCTATTGGCCAAAACACTAAGCACTTATCTCAATGTTCCTGTATGGCAGCCCGTACAACGCTTGGCTCAACACTCACAAAAAGGCTTGTCGCGCTTAGAGCGTATGCAAGATATTGAACAACAATTTGTGGCAGCACCACCTAACTCAATTCGTTATCGCAAAGTCCTTATTATCGATGATGTACTGACCACAGGCAGTTCGATTGGTGCTTTATCTAAGGTACTTAGCCAACTCGGCTGCCAACACATCTATAGTGCCTGCATAGCAGCCGCACAAGTACAACAAACTAATTCACTTGATTTTGCTGACACCACGGAATCACAATTTCTTTCGTTAAGGGCGCAAGTAAAGTAAATTGATCATCTAAATCAATCCATTTCATTTCTGCGATTTCGGCTGCAATTTGCGGTGGCTGTTTCAATTCAACTGCATACACATAACTCACTAAAACATGATCAGGTTCATTGGCGGCAGCTGTTTCAAAACGACCAATGAATTGTTTCAGCTCACATTCACAACCAATTTCCTCCAAAATCTCACGTTGCATCGTGATTTCAGGCGCCTCATCCATTTCCAATTTTCCACCCACTTGCATAAATGCATGTGTGTTTTGCTTGCGTACTAATAACAATTGATTTTGTTCATTCAAAATCACAGCAGCCGCTACGGTGATAATTTTCACTCATTGATCCTCAAGCCTGAATTTCAGCAGTCGACATCCACTTCGGTGTCACAGATTGGTAAGCCGAAAATGCAGCCAGAATATCCTCAATTTGTTCCGCCACAATCAACTTATTGACAAAACGCTCCTGACTAAAACCACGCTCAACAGAACCTTGCAGCATTTTAAGCAGATCATCATAGAAGCCGTCAACATTTAAAAATGCGCATGGTTTCTGATGGATTCCTAACTGACTCCAGGTCCATTGCTCAAAAATTTCTTCCAGTGTTCCAGCACCGCCCGGTAAAGCCACAAAGGCATCGGATAGCTCAGCCATTTTGGTTTTACGCTCATGCATATTCTTAACGATATGCAATTCAGTTAAACCTGTATGTGCTAGTTCTCGATCGACCAAAGCATCAGGAATCACCCCGATAACTCGCCCACCCGCCTGTAATGCACTATTGGCGACCACCCCCATTAAACCTGAACGACCACCACCGTAAACCAAAGTTTGACCTTGTGCCGCAATTGCCTGACCGGTTGCCTGCGCCATTTGCTGATAAATTGGATCGTTACCGAGAGAAGAACCACAGAAAACACATATAGAATTCATACAATTAAAACCGTTTTATATAACTGTCATGCTGATAAAGTAGGCTATGTAACAAGATTTTTGAGAAAATAACGTTTAGGCAAGTGTTTTTCGTTTCATCCTTGTCTAAAATACACCCTGCTTTTCGGTAAACGACCGAAAACATTACACCGACTGCGCGAGGAAAAAAGACATGCTTGAAGCCTTTTATGCCACAGAGCGCGGTAGTCTAGAAGATGCAACCATCAACGGAGGTTTCGATCTCCACCCCGAACTGGTCTGGATTGATCTCATCGCCCCCTCCCAAGAAGAACAACAATGGGTTTTGGATGCGTATGACCGAAACTTACCGACCCTAAAGTCGCTTGAGGATATTTCCTCATCTGCACGATTTTACCGTGATGATGATGGAATTTTGCATATCAGCACCTATTTTTTAACAAAGAATAAAAACTTTCAAGTCGATGGTGATACTGACGACTCCTTACCCATGTTAGCAATGGTACAAACTGTTGCATTTATTTTGCATAAAGATCGCTTATTTACCATGCGTGGTGAAAAGTTGGTTGCATTCCGTGCCTTTCGTGCCCGCGCTCGTCGTAATGACTATGATATGGATTATAAAGATCCAACATGGATCTTGCTCGGCCTACTTGAAGCAAAACTAGATGAGCTTGCGGATATCTTAGAAGATATCCACAAGGACTTGGAACGATATTCCACAGAAGTCCTGAATAACCATCATCGCGAGAAAATACTCGACTTAGATGACATGATTACCCGCTTAGCTCAACAAGAAGATATGCTGGGAAAGGCACAGCTGTGTTTAATTGATTTACGTCGTGTCTTGACCTTTTTAGCGCGTCCACGTGCATTAGGCAGTCACATTTATGATGCCGACATTCGCGAGTTGAGTGAGGATGTTCGCTCACTAGTCGAACATGATGCATTCTTATTCCAAAAAGTACGATTCTTACTGGATACCACCTCTGGATTCATTAACACCGAACAGAATGACACGATTCGTCGATTCTCGATTTTACCCAGCATGCTTGCGCCCCCAATGCTGATCGCGAGTATTTATGGGATGAACACCGATGTGCTACCTTTTGCTCATGGCAGCCTCAGTTTTTGGATTGTGATTGGTATTCTGATGGCCTTCCTCGTCTTGCCAATGTTTTACTTCCGTTGGAAAAAATGGATCTAAACAGGAAAGGATTATTGCTATTTTTGAGTATAATCCTTTCAATCTCAACAGCTTTTGCATGTGCACCTCACTCCCCCAAAGATGTGTTTATCGCACGTGTTCAATCTATACAAAAGCAGTCTTCCGACTCCCAAAATCAATTTGAATTTCAGCATGTTCGCTTTGTATTTCAGCATTTTCTCACCAAGTTGTTTACGCCCAAACCTACCCGATGGCACAGTGATTTTCCAGCCAAAACGATAAAAACCAATGATTTAGTGATTGGTCTTGCCTACCCCGTAGATTCTGCTGCTCCCAATCATTATCGGATCAGCACTCTGGCATTATTAGGTTGTGAGAAAAATATCATATCGATCGAGCATCCAATTGCCCCCTTTACTGCATGGGATAGACAAGTTAAAAGCTGCAGTAAGGCTTCATCCAGCATCAAATTATTGGATGGTTTTTTAGAATATGATCAACGTTATTATTTAGCAAAGTTACATCAAAAATATCCAAGCTGTGAGGCGCTATTTTCTGCTTTTCCCAAAAGCTAGGCATAAAAAAGAGAGCTAAAAATAGCTCTCTTTTTCCACTTTGCCAGATCAATCAAATCAATTTCAAATCGTCTTGCAAATGGCAAGCTTGGATGATTTTCAACATCTTCTCAGACACATTTTTAAAGTGCAGGCCTTTATTTTCAGGTGTTTGACGCAACCATTGCACCAACACCGCCAAAGATAAAGTATTGCCGTGTTCAAGCTGAGCCAAATCAACAACCAAAGGAAAATTCTGATGTTGCTGAATATGCTTTAAACCAGCCTGATAGATCTGTTCTGCATTTTCAAAATTAATTGTCTTCGACACAATTAATTGCTGATCAATATATTGAATCACCCGTCACCTACTTATTTTTTGCTAACAGCAGCATCTGCATCTGGTTTAAAGGTCGCAATCGCTTTATTGATGTCACCACCATTACGTTGAACCGTTGCCGCAAACTGATTACGGAATTGCAAACCAAGGTCAATACCAGACACATTGATATTACGTACTTTCCACTGGTCACCTTTGTCTGTTAACTGGAACGACACAGGGATTTTCTCGCCATTATGCAAGAAGTCTAAAGTGACCACAGGGTTTTTGCTGTTGGTCGATTTAAACGGACGCATGGTGTAGCTTTCGTTGGTATATTTTGCGAAAGCACCACCATAGTTCTCAATAATGACCGCACGGAAGTTTTGTTCAAACTGAGCACGTTGTGCAGCATTGGTGTATTGGTTATTCGCATAGGTCCCTAACACAATACGGGTAAATGCTTGTGAGTCTACATACGGGTCAAGATTCTGACGAATAATCGTTCTGACCAGAGCTGGATTATTCTGTAATTTTGCATTATCTGCTTTTAAACGAGTAATCAAGCCATCAGCTACGCGCTTAACAAAATCAGGTGGGGTCTCAGTTGGTGCCGCAAATGCTGCACTTGCAAGCATTGTTGATAATACGCTTGCTGTTAGAGTTTGTTTCAATAATGTGTTCACTTCAATCTCCTAACCTGAATTACTCAACAAAAGAGGGTTCTGCTTCAGTCGCCGCTGGCTTTGAAGCTGGACTTTCTGTCGCTGTTGAGCTCGATGTGGCTTTACCAGCGCCACCAGTAATAAACTTACTGATTAAATCTTCTAAATCCATTGTACCTTGGGTATTTGAAACGACATCACCACGTTTTAAGTAGTTCACACCACCACCTGGGACAACTTTCAAATATTTCTCACCCAATAGACCATTGGTTGCAACCATAATATAAGCATCTTCATCAAGGCTGGTGATGGAGGTCATGTTAGCAATAAGTTGCTGTTCCATTTCTTTTTGTTTCGCAGCATCAGCTTGTTGATAATCAGCGCTATAGTGCAATTCTTCAAGTGCATTCTTTTGCACTTCTTTCAGTTGCTCTGGGCTAAAGCTGGTCAACTTACCATCTAGATCAAATTTTACAGTTGCCAAACGTGTCACTGGATCAAGTGTAATTGATTCAACACGGCCAATGGTTACACCACTCATGGTGACTTTCGCGCGTGCTTTTAAACCGTTTACGTTATCAAACTGCGCTGTCATGCTGTAGCTATCACGTAAATTAGTACCGACTAAACCACTGACTTTCATCGCAAGAAAAAATAGAGCGATACCGAAGATAATGACAAAAATACCTACGGCCAGCTCACTAGTACGTGATTTCATTAAATCCCTCCGAACATGACCGCAGTCAACACGAAATCAAAACCTAATACACAAAGTGAAGAATATACGACCGTTCTGGTCATTGCAGTCGCGATACCTTCTGGCGTCGGATCACAAGCATAACCTTGATATACCGCTACCCATGTACAAATTAAAGCAAATACAATGCTTTTGATGATGGTGCCGTTAAAAACGTCATGCCAGAATTGTACGCTGCTTTGCATACCGCCCCAGAATGAGCCTTCATCCGCACCCAAGAAATCAACACCAACCATTTTGCCGCCAATAATCCCAATGGTTGCAAAAATCACCGTGAGCATCGGCAAGCTGACAATCCCCGCCCATAAACGTGGTGAAACGATTTGTCTAAGTGGATCAACCCCGATCATTTCCATGCTGGCAAGTTGTTCACTTTGTTTCATGGAACCAATTTCAGCAGTTAATGCTGAACCAGCACGACCTGCGAACAACAATGCGGCAACCACAGAAGCCAATTCACGTAATAGTGTCAATGAAATCGCAGTACCTAGCATTGCCTCACTACCAAAGGTGACCAGAATGCTGTACATCTGCAAACCCAGAACAGCACCAATAAACAAGCCAGAAACAGCGATAATCAGCAGGGACATGACCCCGACACGATACATTTGGTAAATAAAGCGCTGAAACCCACCTTTCGATGGCATGGAAAATAAAACTTGCAGAAGCATCAGTGCCGCAGCACCAATCCCCTTTATCCGCTCAATAACGAGTCTACCTAACCAGGCAATTGCATTCATGGACGAACCTCGTTATCTAAATATGCTTGGTGAGTAAATTGATATTCGACAGGCCCTTCAATAGAACCCGTTAAAAACTGGCGTACAAATGGCGATGCATGATTTTTTAATTGTTCAGGTGAACCTTCACCCTGAATTTTGCCTTCAGCAACCACATAAATATAATCAGCAATCGATAAGGTCTCTGCAACATCATGCGAGACGATAATCGTGGTTAAATCTAAAGCATCACGCAAAGAACGGATTAAACGGGTTAAAACGCCCATCACGATCGGATCTTGGCCTGCAAATGGCTCATCGTACATAATCAATTCAGGGTCTAACGCAATCGCACGTGCCAAAGCAACACGACGGTTCATTCCGCCTGAAAGCTCTGATGGCATTAACTGCTCAGCTCCACGCAAGCCCACTGATTCAAGTTTTAACGCAACTAACTCTGCAATAATATGTTCAGGTAATTTGGTATGTGCGCGGATGGGAAAAGCGACATTTTCATAAGTCGACATATCGGTAAACAATGCACCACTCTGGAATAGCATTCCCATACGTGCACGCGCAGCGAATAATTCTTGACGCGACATTGTCGCAATATCTTTACCGTCGAGCAGCACTTCACCATGATCAGGAAGTAATTGGCCACCAATCAAACGTAATAAAGTGGTCTTACCCGTACCAGACGGTCCCATAATTGCAGTAATTTGACCACGTCGAATTTTAAGACTGATATCGTCATAAATGACGCGTTCTCCTCGATTAAAGCTCAAGTTTTTAACTTCAATTAAGGCTTCGGTATCGAGAGGAGATTTGTTATTCATAATGGCATTCATTCCTGCACTTTTTATGCACGCATACTATACACTGAAACATTAAACGCTTGTTTTTATTTTGATAACCGATGGTACGAAGATTATTTAATTTATGTAGTTATTCTTCGAATCAGTTTGGCTGGTGGTATGTTGAGAATTGACATTAAAAGAATCAGAGTGACTGGTATCAAAAAGTGCATAGGCAAAGAACAAGCCATTACAAAGCATCAGAATGACGAATAGACATGGCAGTCCTTCACTACACATGAAAGACCACATTTGACTCAAAAGACTTTTATTTTGCTTAACCCTATTCATTTCTTTTATAAAATTTGAATTAGTACACATTTTTAAGATTTTACATGACTAACACAAAATAAAAAAGCCAGTTTTTCAACTGGCTTCTTGTTTTCATCGGTTTTTAACGATTAAAAATCGTTTTTGCGACGACGGTCACCACTGAAAGTTTCTTCACGTGTACCGCGTGCTGGGCTATCTTCACCAAACTTACGTTTTGGACGATCTTCACCACCGAAGCTGCGCTTTGGACGATCTTCACCACCAAAACTACGCTTTGGACGGTCTTCACCACCGAAGCTACGCTTACGGTCACCAAAACCACCTTCACGTTGAGCAGGACGATCACCAAAATCACGTTTTGGACGGTCGCCGAAGCTACCTTCACGACGTGGTTTGTAATCTACACGGTTGCCACGGTTGTCATCATTCGAATCAAAACGCGGTTTATCATTGAAACCACCTTCACGACGTGGGCGATCAGAGTTGAACTCGCGACGTGGACGGTCTTCACCACCAAAACTACGCTTTGGACGGTCTTCAAAACCACCTTCACGACGTGGACGATCAGAGTTGAACTCGCGACGTGGACGGTCTTCGAAACCACCTTCACGGCGTGGACGATCAGAGTTGAACTCGCGACGTGGACGGTCTTCGAAACCACCTTCACGACGTGGGCGATCTGAATTGAATTCGCGACGTGGACGATCTTCACCACCAAATGATGGACGTTCGCCACGAGGCTTGTCATCGAAGCTACGACGTGGACGGTCATCACCACCTTCACGACGTTTGAAATTGCTTTCGCCCTCAAAACGACGACCACCGCCGAAACCGCCACGACCGCCATCACGGCCGCCACGACCACGACCACCGCCATCACGGCCACGACCACCACCATCACGACCTGAACGCGCAGGAGGTGGAGATGGCTCAAGACCTTCAATTTCAGATACATTTAAACGTGCATCTAAGTAATCTTCTAACGCACGGATTTTACCACGCTCGCGGTAAGTCGCTAAAGTAACGGCTTGACCTGTACGGCCTGCACGACCTGTACGACCGATACGGTGTACATAGTCTTCGTTTTTCATCGGTAAACCGAAGTTAATTACGTGTGAAATTGTTGGTACGTCTAAACCACGCGCTGCAACGTCAGTCGCAACTAAGATTTTTGCACGACCTTCACGAATGCTACGTAAACGACGGTTACGAACGGTTTGCGGCATTGCACCGTGCAACGCAACAACTGAGTGACCAGCTTCAGCTAATTCTTCAGCAAGCATATCTGTATCTTCTTGCGTGCTTGCGAATACAACAGCTTGATCTACTGATTCATCAGATAACCAATGCGTAAGTAATTTTTTCTTGTGTTCGAAACCATCAGTCCAATGCAATGTTTGCGTTACATCAGTATTGGTACTGTGACCCGTTTCAATTGCAATACGTTGTGGATCATTCATCATGCGTTCAGCAAGACGGATAATACGATCCGCAAATGTTGCAGAGAACATTAATGTTTGTTTACGGTTTGCAGCTAATTCACCAATTGCTTCTAGATCTTCAGAGAAACCTAGATCAAGCATACGGTCTGCTTCATCAACAATTAATGATTCAACTTTATCAAGTTTAATTTGACGACGGTTTACAAGATCAAGTAAACGACCTGGAGTCGCAACGACAACTTGTGCACCTTTAAGCTGTTGAATTTGCTTACCAAAAGGCATACCACCCATGATCGCAGCAATACGAACACCTTTCATGTGACGTACAAATGCAATTGCGTCTTGGCTAACTTGTTGAGCCAATTCACGCGTAGGAGAAATAACTAAAATTGTAGGCTGAGTGACTGCTTTCATACGGTCTTTAAAAGAAACAAATGCTTCTTCGCCCGCTAACGCATTTAACGTAGGTAATAAAAATGCGGCAGTTTTACCTGAACCAGTTTGGCTCGAAACTAATAAATCTTTCCCTTCTAATGCAGCGGGAATCGCTTGTTCTTGCACAGGAGTTGGCGTAGTAAAACCTAAACCTTCAAGCGCTTGTTGTAAGGTTTCGTGTAAAGAAAATTCGGCAAAAGTTTTGCTCATAGAGAGTTTCACCCTAATGGGTGCTCCATTTTAATAAATGCTAAAAAATAGACATCGGCAACAAGCGGCAAAGCGACTCAAGCTGAAAAATAGATGAAGTTCAGCGGCGATCCGAATAACGACGA
Organism: Acinetobacter sp. NIPH1876; assembly: GCF_022808535.1. NCBI lineage: Bacteria > Pseudomonadati > Pseudomonadota > Gammaproteobacteria > Moraxellales > Moraxellaceae > Acinetobacter > Acinetobacter sp. NIPH1876. The sequence continues at coordinate 77,577 of NZ_JALGBR010000010.1, read as the reverse complement.
TGTGGACTTAACGCACGCTTGATTACTGCTTCAACCTGAAGAATCGCTAAGCGATTTGGGCGCAAGATGTGGTCCTCTCTACGGACAGCGTGCGCTAATAATGAATAGAACTGAATGTTCAGGTAATGAACTGGAATTTAAGTGCGTGGGCGGATTATAGCAGAATAATTTTAAAAGTCACCCTTTTTAATAGGTTTTTCTATTTCATCCCCTTTATTATTTGTATCCAGACGATAATGACGACCTCAAAACAACGCATTTAAAACAACTTTTACTTAAATATAAAGATAATTATCAGCGAGTTAAAACTTTATTATACCTCCCCTTTTTTTAATACTCTTATTGTATAGATAAACTGAGATTTAATAGATCATTGCTATACTTCATTAAGGGTATCCAGTATTTGTTTCACATTTGCAGTAACTTGATCAGGAATCTGATCCGTCAAGATCACTCGACACTTCAAACTCGAATAAAGTAGGAATCTCTGCCTAATCTTTAATTCTTCATTTGCTCGAACAGGATTCAAGTAAGCTCGATTGAGCTGCCTTGCTACGATTTCTTGAACACATGTTTCCAATACGAGTGAAGGCAGCATTAAAAAAGTAAAAACATGCTTCTCTACTTCATCTTTGATTTTTATATAGTCTTGGTGAGTATCATTGGGATAGGTCATAAATCCAGAGGAACATACAATGATCACTATTTTATTCAAATCGTATTTTATTTGAAGCTGCATAAAAAGCTGAATGTTACGGGCTGCATATTTTTTATAACCATGTCGAATAATGTACTGAGTAATATCTCCTTCACTCTGCATAAAATATTCATCTAAATCATAATAATCAAAACCAAACTGCGCCGAGAGCAACTTGGCTGCAGTCGTTTTACCAGCACCCCCTGGACCAATAAAATAGATAAGCAATTGATTTTACCTTATTTCGAATGACGCATAAAAAAGCCCTCAATATTTGAGGGCTTTTCAAAATCTACAAATTATTTTGCAGCATCGCCCCAAGCAGGAACAACTGTTTGCATCAATGGTTTTAACATTTTAAGTGAACAAGCAATAACTTGCCCATTATCCAATGAATCATTACCACCACGAGCATCAACAATAACACCGCCCGCTTCTTTCACAATCAACTCACCGGCAGCGATATCCCATGGTTTTAAACCAAGTTCAAAGAAACCATCAAAACGGCCTGCAGCAACATAAGCCAAATCAAGTGCAGCTGAACCACCACGACGGATTTGTGCGCCAGATTTAGTCACTGCCAATAATGAAGCAAAATGCTGTTCTGCATAAGAAACGATTTCACCATTACGTTTTGCACGGTATGGATGACCAACAGCAAGGAAAGTGTTTTCTAAGCTTTCTTTTACATTGACACGGATACGGCGCTGGTTCATCACTGCACCGCGACCGCGGCTTGCAGAGAATAATTCATCACGCACAGGATCATAGATCACACCGTGTTGAGTAACACCTTTATGTTGTACAGCAATAGAAATACAAAAATGTGGGAAACCATTAATAAAGTTTTGTGTGCCATCTAAAGGATCAATCACCCAGCACCAATCTGCATCGTGACCTTTACCTTCTTGCATACCAAACTCTTCGCCAAGGAAGCTGTGGTTTTTATAGCTTTTACGGAGGGTATCAATTGTAAGTTGTTCCAAGTAACGATCGACACGCGTTACTGGACCATCAATGCCTTTTTCTTCAACTTGCAAATCGAGTTTATGACGATTTTGATGTGCCTTTAAAAGCTCTTGACCAACTGTTTGAGCCGCACGCGCAGCCATAACCACCATAGGTTCCATTGAACACCCACTACAAATTTGAAGATTTTGACAAAGAATAATGCATAAAAGCGCGTATATTCTAGCAAATATAAGCGCTTTTAGGGGAAAAATGTTGCGAAAAATTATTTTCGCTTTTACATCAGCTTATAGATTAAAACCAAGCCTGCTCAATTGAAGTTAAAATTCCCTGACTGTCTAAACCACAATCCTGCAACATCTGCTGATGAGTTGCTTGATGTAAGAATGTGTCTGGTAAACCAATATTCAAAATCGGTTTAAGAATCTTCGCATGTGCTAAGAACTCATTCACAGCACTTCCTGCACCAGCCATCACGGCATGTTCTTCTACGGTTACAAAGAGTTGGGTCCGTGGAGCCAAATCACGAAGCATTTGCTCATCTAAAGGCTTCACAAAGCGCATATTCACCACACGCACACCCATCGAATGTTTGTCCACCAATTGCTGAGCGGCTTCTACAGATGCTGCAACACGACTACCAAAAGCAAGAATACTGATCTGTTGTTCAGCATCCTTATTAAATTCAGCAACAATTTCAGCTTTACCAATTTCCATCGCCGTCATCTGCTGTTGAATCTCAACACCTGTACCCACTCCACGTGGATAACGCACTGCTGTTGGCCCTTTGTAGAGATAAGCGGTATGTAGCATTTGACGACATTCGTTTTCGTCTTTCGGCGCCATGATCACCATGTTGGGTACGGTACGCATATAAGCATAATCATAAGCACCGGCATGGGTTGGGCCATCTTCACCCACCAAACCAGCTCGATCAATACCAAAGGTGACATCCAGATTTTGCAAGGCAACATCATGGATCAGCTGATCATAACCACGCTGCAAGAAAGTTGAATAAATCGCAACAACGGGTTTAAGACCTTCACATGCCATACCCGCAGCCAAAGTCACCGCATGCTGTTCTGCAATGGCAACATCAAAGAAACGCTCAGGATATTGCTGTGCGAATTGCACCATCCCAGAACCTTCACACATTGCTGGTGTAATTGCGAGTAAACGATCATCTTGAGCAGCTTCATCACATAACCATTGCCCAAATACATCTGAATATTTAGGTGGCGCTTTTACAGTCGATGTTTTTGCAGGTGCAGTTGCTGCTGGTGCAATCTTGGTAATCGCATGATAGGTAATCGGATCTGCTTCCGCTGGCGCAAATCCTTTACCTTTTTTCGTATAAATATGAACCAGACGCGGGCCTTTACGCTTTTTCAGCGCATGGAAAACTTGTGCAAGCTGTTCTACATCATGTCCGTCAAATGGACCAAAATAATCAAAACCAATCGCTTTAAATAAATTATCGGCTGCGTCGGTTGCCGATTGGTGTAAACGAGAGTTATAGGTCCACTTTGGATGTGGTTGAACATAGGCTTCGCCTTGTTCATTTACATTGACCAGTTGACCTGTTTCCCAGATTGCCGCCAAGTGTTTTGCAAAACCACCTGTACTGCAAGAGATCGACATATCATTGTCATTTAAGATCACGATCAAATCGGCATCATGCGCAACCGCATCATTCATTGCTTCAAAAGCCATGCCTGCAGTCATTGCACCATCGCCAACGATTGCAACTACATCGCACGGATCTTTCTGATAACGACGCGCCAAAGCCATGCCCAAACCAGCAGAAATTGCGGTAGATGAATGTCCAACCCCAAAGGTATCAAACTCAGATTCATCACGCGCTGGAAATGCAGCTAAACCATCTTTACTACGAATCGTGGTAATTCGATCACGACGACCAGTAAGTACTTTATGTGGATAAGCTTGATGGCCCACATCCCACACTAAACGGTCGTCTGGTGTATTAAAACAATAATGCAGCGCAACGGTCAGTTCGACTACACCTAAATTTGCGCCAAAGTGTCCACCACTTTGCCCTGCCGCATACAAAATATATTGACGCAACTCATCCGCCACTTGTGCGAGTTGGCTTTGCTCGAGCTGACGTAATTGTTGCGGATGATCAATATCATCTAACAATGGCGTAACAGGGCGCTGAGTTGGAATTTCGGTATACAACATAATGTGGCAAAGCCTTTTTAAGCCTGGCAAGTCCGAAGCTGGGTTTTAAATGGGGGCAATCATACAATTAAATATGATCTACCTTCAATCAGCCACACGTGCGAATGATGTAGTGCTGAACATTCTCATGCAAATTTTAAAGAATGACCCGTAGATTATCCTGAATTATGTCACTGTTTATCAACCATTATTGTGTGCTTTGTATGAAAAAGAAAAAGTTATGTGAAAAATCAGGAATTCCAGTTCACGCAATCTTCATACATTAGGCTATACTCGAACTGTTTTTATTATCATAGTGAGCTCTCTGTGCCGATTGAATTTATTGCAACATCAAAGCTACCCACCGCTTTTGGTGACTTCAATATTTCCGTGTTTCAAGACCCTGCGACAGGTGAAGAACATGTGGCGCTATCTAAAGGTTTAGAAACGGCTCCAGATCAGCCTGTACTTGTCCGCATCCACTCTGAATGCTTAACAGGCGATGCTTTCGCTTCACTCAAATGTGATTGTGGACCGCAGCTACAAGCCACACAAAGCTTGATCAATGAAGCTGGTCAAGGCGTGATTCTTTATCTTCGTCAAGAAGGCCGTGGTATCGGTTTAACCAATAAAATTCGTGCTTATGCCTTGCAAGATCAAGGCCATGATACGGTTGATGCGAATCTGTTATTAAACTTGCCTGCCGATGCACGTCGTTATGATATGTGTAGCATTATGTTGGATCACCTTCAGATTAAAGAGGTGAAACTACTGACCAATAACCCGCTTAAATTAAAAGCCTTGACTGATCTCGGCATCAATGTGGTTGAGCGTGTTCCATTAACGGTAGGTCGCAATCCTTTCAATGAACAATATTTAAAAACCAAACGTGAGCGTATGGATCATCTGTATAAAAAAGATGACTTCTAATTCATTTTTCAAAACGTTTAAAAATAAATCAGTTAAGGGATTTTTAGTGTAAAAAACAAAAATCCCTTACTTTTTTTATGGGTTTATGTTTTGATATAGCTATCCCTAGATCACTTTACGAGGATCATCATGCAGCACCCAACTTCAGCTGATATTCAACGTGTTCGTGAGTTTTTACTCGATCTACAGGCACGAATTTGTGCAGGACTAGAGCAACAGGAACGTGCAGGCGGTGGTACCGCTGAGTTTATCATTGATGATTGGCAACGTGCCGAAGGTGGCGGTGGTCGCTCTCGTGTTTTGCAAAATGGTGAAGTGATTGAAAAAGGTGGAGTCATGTTCTCCCACATCAATATTAGCAAACTTCCTGCCTCTGCAACGGAACGTCATCCTCAAATCGCTGGGGCGAAAGCACAAGCACTAGGTGTATCACTGGTGATTCACCCGAAAAACCCAAATATTCCAACCTCTCATGCCAATGTTCGCTTATTTGTCGCAGAGCCAGAAGGTCAAGATCCAGTGTGGTGGTTTGGGGGTGGCTTTGACTTAACCCCGTTTTATCCAGACGAGCAAGATGTTCTCAACTGGCATCAAACCGCATATGACTTATGTCAGCCCTTTGGTGACACGGTTTATGCCGAGCACAAACAATGGTGTGATGATTATTTCTACCTCAAGCATCGTGATGAGCAACGTGGTGTCGGTGGTTTGTTCTTTGATGATTTAAATCAATGGGATTTTGAAACCTGCTTTAAGTATATCCAAGCGGTGGGTAATGGCTATTTAGCAGCGATCTTACCGATTTTTGAAAAACATCGTGAGCAGCCATATACTGAAGCTCAGCGTGAGTTCCAACTGTATCGTCGTGGTCGTTATGTCGAATATAATTTGGTCTATGACCGTGGTACCTTGTTTGGCTTACAAACTGGTGGCCGTATTGAATCAATCTTGGTGAGTTTGCCGAATCTTGCAGGTTGGTCGTATCGCCCTGAGTGGGATGAGGACTCAGCAGAAAAACGTCTCACCGATTATTATTTAAAACCACGAGACTGGTTGGGTTTAAATCCTTAAAATATTAACAAGCCAAAGCAACAATTAGCTTTGGCTCTTTTCTTAGTTTAAAGGCATCCGATACTCAATGATCCCAGGCTTTTCTGCAATCCAGTCATAGAGTTTCTGTGCAGTATGATTCGTTTCCTGTGTATGCCAGTATAAGCGATCACACTGATGTTGCCTTGCTTGTTGCTGCACGTATTCGATTAATCGCTTTCCGATCTGCTGCCCTCTTTGCGCTGGTGAAACGAATAAATCTTCTAAATAACAATAGTTATTTTTCGCCCAAGTTGAACGGTGAATGACGTAATGTACAAAACCTAAAAGCTGATCTCCTTGTTTTGCAACCGCACAATAGACAGGCTCGGTTTGGTCAAGAAAACGTTGCCATGTGGTTTGTGTGATGGTGCTCGACAGTTCCACCTTATAAAAATTCTGATAGGCCAGCCAAAAGGGTATCCACTGTTGATAATCATCTTGTTGCACAGGAGTCACTTGGATGTCTTGATGCTGCATGAAATTTTCCTTAAATTTTATGGTCTTGCAAATGAGAGTTAACAGTGTAGTTTTGATTATGGATGGTTTATAAGATACAGTTTTGATTTATTTGACAGTACCAGTTACTCGAAATGAAAAATTCATCTGCTGCACATTTCCCCCATCTCGTCTTAGCGCAAGGCAATATTAAAGACGCCTTATACACGGCCTTACATACCGCTATTCTAGATGGCAGGCTCCATGCTGGAACAAAACTTCCATCAAGTCGCACATTAGCAGAAATGATGTCCATCTCTCGTAATTCTGTTTTAGCGGCATTAGAACGCTTATTAGATGAAGGTTATCTCATCACCAAACCGAGTTCTGGAACCTATGTCAGTGCAGTCATCCCTGACCAATTGATTCATGCACATACTCAAACGCCAATTGATCATCTGGCGCCTGCTGAGCATCTGGATGTTAATCCAAACCTAACGCAACATCTTAAAACTTGGCAATTACAGCAAACATCACCAGAAAAAAGAGTGTTTCATGTAGGTGTCGGATGTGTTGATCTTTTTCCACACTCACTTTGGGGAAAATTACTTGGTCGAGCATGGCGACAGTCATACCACCAACTGGGGCAAGCGTATGACCCTCGTGGTTATTTCCCGCTACGACAAGCAATTTGCGACTATGTCCGTTCAACACGTGGCTTGAATTGCACAACACAACAAATTTTGATTGTGAACGGAACCCAACAAGCCATCCATTTAACCGTTTTCGCCTTATTGCAGAAGCTGGATCAGGTCTGCATGGATGAACCAGGTTATGATGCAGCTTTAGCAGTTTTTCAGAGTTTTGGAGCAAAAATACAACCCATTTTAAGTGATGATGAAGGAATGAATATTCCAGACATCATTCAAAATCATGCACAAAGTAAATTGATCTATACAACACCCTCACACCATTTCCCTTTAGGCGGTACATTAAGTTTAAGGCGCCGCTTAATGCTGTTGGAGTGGGCTGCGCAACAGCAAAAATGGATTTTTGAAGATGACTATAATAGTGAGTTTCGTTACGGCTCTCGTGCTATTCAAGCCTTACAAGGATTAGATCATCAGCAACGTGTGATTTACTCAGGTACCTTTTCCAAAATGATGTTCCCCGAGTTTCGCTTAGGCTTTATGGTGATACCAGAGGCATTAATCGAACTATTTAGTCTTGCAAAGAAGCAAATTGACAGTCAATGTTCTTATTTAGAACAAGTTGCTTTAAGCCTCTTTATCCAAGAAGGCCACTACGCACGGCATGTCCGCAAAATTCGTAAAGCATGTTATGAGCGTCAACAGGTCTTGATTCGCGCGATCCAAACCTATCTCGCCGATATTTTAACAATTCAAGTGACAGACTCAGGAATACATTTACTCTGCTGGTTAAATCCAGATTGGACGGAACAAGCATTTATTGCTTACTGCTTAAAAGTTGATTTGGCGGTTCAACCCCTTTCTCGATATTGCCAAACTGACGATTCCCAAAGCGCAGTCTTATTTGGTTATGCGGCACATCAACCTGATGAAATTTGGCGCAATATCCAAAAGCTGGCTGAAGCCATCAAAGTATCGATGATCTGATTGCGATCAGATCAATAACTTTATACACTTCAGCTATTTTCTTCATTTGATCGTCGCACAATGACCAAACAATTTGCTGTAATTGGAAATCCGATTGAACAATCCCGCTCACCCGAGCTACATCACGCATTCGCAGCAAAAACTGGGGTCGATCTACACTATAAAAAAATCCTTGCGCCCTTAGATGGTTTTGAAAGTGTTGTCAAAGATTTCTTTGCACACAATGGCGTCGGTATGAATGTCACGGTACCGTTTAAAGAACAAGCCTTTGTTCTTTGCGACCAACTAACTGAACGCGCCAAGATCGCCAAAGCAGTGAATACATTATGGATGCAGGACGGCAAACTATATGGCGATAATACCGATGGTCAAGGCCTAGTTGCAGCAATTCAGGCATTGGGTTGGGAACTCAAAGCTAGTCGTATTTTAATTTTAGGGGCTGGCGGTGCAACCCGTGGTGTGATCTACCCTTTGGTACAGGCGGGCGCAAAACAAATTGTCATTGCCAACCGAACCCTCGCACGTGCTGAGCAATTGCTCGCAGATTTAAAAGATGCAGTCCCGCAAGCAGAGCTGAAAAGCATTGGTTTAGATCAATTGACAGGTGAATTTGATCTGGTGATTAATGCAACCTCTGCAAGTTTAACTGGGGATATGCTACTACTGCCTGAAAGCTTAGTGTTCCATCATGCTTATGAAATGGCTTATGGCAAACCATCCAGCTTTCTAGATCAGGCCAAGCAACGCCAAATCCCCTCTACTGATGGTTTCGGTATGTTAGTCGGTCAAGCGATTGAAGCATTTTCGATCTGGAACGGGGTAAAACCAGAACTCAAAGACTTTTTATAATCTTCAAAGCACAAAATAAAAAACCTGCACTTTGCAGGTTTTTTATTGGGGGATAAAGAAATTATTTAACGGTCAGCATCTTCTGATAAACCTCTTTGAAAATCTCATAATCAATAAATTCGTTATGCTCGATTTTTAAAGACTGAATCGACTTTTCAGATAATTTATTCTTACGGGCATCCACATACACTTGCCCTAAGATATTAGCAGTTTGTCCAAGTAAGACTTTTTCCTCACTTGAAGCACCATTCTCTTGTTCGAACTGGATTTGATATTGTTTGGCAAATAACTGCTGTGGCTGCTTATATTGCGCTTGTAGCTTTTTCCACGCTTGGCGATCTGTATCACCACGCATCGCATCCAATACAATACGATTCACTGCTTGCCCCAATTTGTCATCAAACTGATCTTCATTTTCAAGATGATGCTTCTTCTGTAAAGCTTCAATGCTTTGCAGCGCTTTCCCTTTAGGATTATAAACCTCTTCATTGGCATACCAGTATGCATATACAGTGGCAATTTCTTGCAGCTCTTGGCTTGAAGAACGCTGTACAATTTGTGGTGCGCTTTCGGTCAATTTCGCAATGAATACTGCTTTATAGGTTTGATCATAGGCATGCGTTGCATCATAGCGTTGTTCCGCAATTACTTTCAGTTGATCCTCCAAAGTCATGGTATATGGTTCTGCTGAACGTTCTTGAACCCCTGCTTGACCTAACTTCTCAGAGAAGCTATTCACTGCTTGTTCCAACATCGAGCCTTTACTTGCTTCTGACCAACTCTTCGCGCGTTTCAATTGTGCCTGATCAATTGGGGTGGCTTTGCCATAATTTGAAATCAACATATCGGCTTTGACACTAAAACGTGACTTCAATTCAGATAAACTATAGTTCAAATCATAGTCTAATTTAACCGCACGACCTTGGGCATCCAAGCCGACATCCATAACAAATGGATTTCGTTTTTCAACTGGTGGCAAAGCTTTTTCAATATCCGCTTGATGCTTGATCCAAAGTGCCTTAAATGCCTGATCATCAATAAATTGACTTTGATCATATGCCGCGAATTGTTTTTCGACCGCTTGTAATTTAGTGATATAACTCAAGAAACCAGATTCTGCTTTCTGCTCACCAAAGACATCAATGTCATACATACTTTGGCAATACTGTGCATCACCATATGTGTTTTTTGGCGTATTTTGCAGGGCTGTACATTGCTCCTCAGTTAAACCGGCCTGTTCATCTTCAGCGACAGTGGCATCGACCGTACTATCCGCAGCAGCCTCAGCATAGGCTCTCTGCGCTGCTTGTGTTGCATCTTCCGCTGCATCTGCGCTCTCATCAGCATAATCTTCTTCGGCATCTTCAACACCAAAATGCTGATTCACCAACCGATACAGTTCTTGGCTGACCACACTGGCATCATCAGCCGAATCTTTCTTATCCAACAATGAAGCGGTTTTTCCTGATTTACTTGCAGCATCAACTTCATTGGCAATCAGTTTCTCAAGATTCTCTTCTTTAATATTGAGAACGCTTTGCATGAAGTATTTTTCATTGACTTTGCTATACAAATTGGCTTGTAAAATCAGTTCTTCAATTGAGCTTTTTAACCGAATTTTCTCGACTACGCCTGCTGCTTGATCAGCCGAAGAGACGGATAAAGATTGGATATTTTTCTGATCTGCAAGACGATAATAAACTGCACCAGAAGCTTTCACATATTCAGCAAATTTCTTGTAATCCACTTGCTTGAACATATCCTGATATTTAGAAAAATCTAAATAGGCCAGATTGTTCTGACTGTCTTTATTGACCAAATACGGCATCAAAGCAAAATAGTTGATATAAAACTTATAATTATTCAGATCAACGACCATCGGTATTTTGGCTTGTACCAGCAAAGTTGGCTTTTCATAACGTGCCGTCAGGTTAAATGAACCCATTTTCTGACGATAATGCACCGAGCCATCATATTCAAACTGCATGTCATTTAAGACATTGGCCATGATTTGGGTAAACTTATCGACTTTGGTTTGTACTGAGCTTTTTTGCTCTTGTGCCAAGGCCACATACAACGCTTGTTTTTGTTTGGAGTTTAAATTGACCTTCTGATCACGTAAATATTGATCTACTTTTTGTTTCAATGCCGTATCTAGAACCGCATTTTCTGCTGTTGCATTGCTATGCTGTTGACTCGGCTCAACATGAATATTAAATTTTCCGCGGTAATCATAGCTCGGATATTCATACATCGCGTTGATACTATTGATGGCTTTCTGTTCCAGATTGGTCGAAGCCGTATTGGTTTTAATGACATGATGTGAACATGCAGAAAGACTCAGACCCATTAAGCATAAAGTTAAATATTTTAGACGCATAGCTTTACCAAACACCTTTATATCATTATATTTTCAATTCTAAAATTGAGTAATTTTCACATTTCACATCCGTTTTGACACCAACAGAAATGTGGTTTTTCTAAGAACTTATCTTCAAGGAAATTCGCTTTTCTGACATTCTTTTCCCTAGTGATTATCAATGTATTTTTATCACCATTGTGAATAATCAAAGTATCGAAACAGATAATCCAAAATGATTCAAATACAGGATTAAGATTATGCCAGCTTATAAAGCCCCGCTCCGTGATATTCGTTTCTTAATGAACGAAATGTTAGATTATCCAGCACATTACCAAACTTTGACAAGTGGTCAAAATGCGGATGCTGAAACAGTTGATATGATTCTTGAAGGTGCAGCAGATTATTGCGAAAACGTACTTTCTCCGCTCAATCAATCAGGTGATGAAGAAGGTTGTACATTTAACAACGGCGAAGTCACTACACCAAAAGGTTTTAAAGAAGCTTATGACCAATTCGTCATGGGTGGTTGGCAAGGTCTTTCTTATCCAGAAGAGTTTGGTGGTCAAGGCTTACCAATGTCTTTAAATCTGATCAAATCTGAAATGATGGGGACGGCTAACTGGTCATTCACCATGTATCCAGGTTTAAGTACTGGCTGTATGAACACGATCATGCAGTTTGGTACAGATGAGCAAAAAAATACCTATATGCCTAAACTGGTTGAAGGGACTTGGTCAGGCACGATGTGCTTAACTGAACCACAATGTGGTACAGACTTAGGTCAAGTTAAGACTAAAGCAGAACCTGCTGCTGATGGCACATACAAAATCTCTGGTACTAAAATCTTCATCTCTGCAGGTGAGCACGATTTAACAGATAACATTATTCACATCGTACTTGCGCGTCTTCCAGATGCACCAGCAGGTACACGTGGTATTTCGCTATTCATCGTACCTAAGTTCATCCCAACTGCGGATGGTGGTGTAGGTGAGCGTAATACTGTTTCTTGTGGTTCAATCGAACACAAGATGGGGATCAAAGCCTCTGCAACTGCAGTGCTTAACTTTGACAATGCCACTGGTTACCTCATCGGTGAAATCAACAAAGGTTTACACGCGATGTTTACCTTTATGAATACTGCCCGTATCGGTACAGCAGTTCAAGGTATTGCACATGCTGAACTTTCTTTCCAAGGTGCTTTACCTTATGCGAAAGACCGTATGTCAATGCGTGCGCTTTCTGGTAAAAAAGAACCTGAACGTGTAGGTGATGCGATTATTCACCACGCTGACGTTCGTCGCATGTTGTTAACGCAAAAAGCAATTGCTGAAGGCGGTCGTTCAATGATCTATCATGCTGCTAAACTTGCAGACAAAATGACAGATGCATTGGTCAATGGCGATCAAGCAGCGTATGAAGCTTATGATGACAAACTCGGTTTCTATACCCCAATTCTGAAAGGTTTCTTGACTGAACTTGGCTTAGAAGCTGCAAACCACGGTATGCAAGTATACGGCGGTCATGGCTATATTCGTGAATGGGGTATGGAACAAATCGCACGTGATGCGCGTATCTCAACCTTGTACGAAGGTACCACAGGTATTCAAGCACTTGACTTAATTGGCCGTAAAGTTTTATTAAGTTCAAAAGGTAAAGTGGTTCGTGACTATACTGCTGAAATCCTGAAGTTCTGTGCTGCACATGCACGTAACAAGTACCTTCGTCGTTTCGCTTGGGACTTAACTAAGCTTTGCGCACAATGGAATACCCTAACTGTCCGTATCATGCTTGCTGCACGCAAAGACCGTGACATCGTTTCTTCAGCTTCGGTTGATTTCTTGATGTTCTCTGGCTATGTGATGATGGCTTATTTCTGGGCGCAACAAGCCGTGGTTGCTTCTGAGAAATTAGAAGCGGGTGACGGAATCGAAACACCTGAATTCTATAAAGCAAAAATCAAAGTTGCAGATTTCTACTTCGACCGTCTATTGCCACGTGCACAAGGTCATGCAGAATCTATGGTATCAACCTCTCGCACTTTAACTTCACTTGCACCTGAACACTTCAGCTTCGATTACTAATCGGAACTGCAATAAAAAAGAGCGCTAAATGCGCTCTTTTTTATTTTGAATACGGATTATTTAATCAACTTTCTTAAATACATAGGCATGTTCTGGGAATGGATACTCTTTAAAGAACTTACGATTACGCCCATTATCTCCATTCCAAATCTTATTCAGATCCATCACCAAGTCTTGATTCGGACTCACTTGATAATACAAGTTAACATCCGCAGCATCACAGCGAATCATAATTTCATTCAGCTCTTTATGCACATGCCATTGGACTTGCTTACAGGTCTGCTCAATCTTGGCAATATTACGTGACGGATCTGAGCCAAGGCGGCTAAAACTGGTATTGGTCCAGAACACAGAGCCATCATCCATTAAATTCAGAATATATTCCGCTTCTTTCTCATTATTGACACAGCCCGCAAAAGCATCACTACAAGGGATACGTGCATGGTAACGCCCCGCATACACCAAATCGGCTTCTGAAGGTTTACTCAAATTATGTTTACGGTCCGCAGAATACGGCAATGTTGCTTGACCAGCCACTTGGGTCAGCGATACCCCTTGCGCGTCAGATGCAAGCTGTTCTTCTTGTTCATCTGCAAACACTTCGCTCGTTTCACCACTCGGTTGCGTCTGGGCTTGTTGCTTTACTGGTTCTGGATGATGGCTATCACAAGCACTCAAACCCAAAATCAATAGAAGTCCTACACTAACATGCTGTAAGAATAACCTGAACTGCATATCCTAAATCTCTAACATCAACATCGTTATCGCGTGCTTTTCATGAACGGGTCCTAAACTTCGGAAAATATAGGGATCATTTCAATGTTCGTCTATTCCCCAAAAGGGTAATAGCCAATGCGATAGGACTGAAATAGTAAATTGACAAAGCAGGATGCTTTAATTCGGTGCATTTTAGGCGATGCTGTCGGTTTTTCCATCAATGATTTACACAACTTAACTAATCTCCCATCTGTTTAAACTTTAAAAAGAGCAGTTCGCCCCTATTTCTTAATTAACAGCAGCTCAAACTGACACTATTTATTATTTTCACTGTTGTTTCATGAATTTAAGGAGACAAACTCGATGGCCAACTCTGGTTTATATCGCTCAAACCAACAAAGCATGATCGCTGGTGTAATGGGCGGTATTGCGGAACGATTTGGTTGGAACGCAAATTTATTACGTCTGATCTTTGTTGTGATCTCACTCATGAGTGCAGCCTTCCCAGGTATTTTGGTGTATCTGATTTTATGGCTGGTCATTCCGAAACAGCAGCAAGCGCGTGTTGATCACGTACAAAGTTATTCACAGCCTGTAAAAACAGTGTATGAAGACCAAGGCATAAAACGTTAATTTTCGGTTACCTTTTTGGTCGCTACGGTTGAAATTACCCCTAATCCAACCGTAGCTTTTTTTTATCTAAATTTAGACCTGTCGATTCAACTGTTGTTGCAAAGCTGCAATCATATCTGCACGGCTGATAATCCCAATCAAGCGCTGTTCTTCAACCACGGGGATATAGTTAAACGACTTTTCTACAAAGTAAGGTACCAAATCCTGAATAGGCTGTGTGGGACTCACCGTCACGACTTTATGACTCATGATTTGTCGCACATAGTGCTGCCACGAATTACGCGGATCTGCTGCACCCTTGAACCACTCTACCACTTCATATAAGGCCAAAGTCCCGACCAAATGCTCTTCCGCATTCACCACTGGCAAACTCATTAAATTCACAGCTTTAAACTTATCTAAGGCCTGATGAATATCATCATGCTCATGCAGTTTAATCACATCTCGGCTCATAATATCCTGACAAACGAATAAGTTAATCAAGCGCTCGTTGGCATGCGATTGTGCTTCTAAAATAATTTTTTCTAAATCGTACTGACTAATATCCAATAGCTCAGTGTGATGCTCTAAAGCATATTCAATATCTTTCGGTTGAATTGAGACTTTCTGAGTCGGTGTCGGGTCTTTAGAACGCTCATTTACATGTGCCGTAATCGGATAATGACGACCAATCAGACGATTAAAAAACACTGCAAACACAAGCAATAAAATCGAATTAAGCAGGACTGGATACAAGATGAAATGAAAACCTAAGCGGTGTACAGCTTCGCCTCCTAGAACTGCGGTAATCGCGACTGCTCCACTTGGTGGATGCAAGGAGTCTGTGGTCATCATCACAAAAATTGCCAATCCAACAGCAACACTAAAAGCACTGGTCAGATCAGGCAGATATTGTGTACAGGCGACGCCAATGAATCCTGCCAGCGTATTACCCACAATAACATTCCAAGGCTGCGCCAACGGACTGTTGGGTACTGCAAATAGCAGCACAGAAGATGCCCCCATCGGCGCGATATACCATGCATTCATGCCACCTAGGACATACCAGCTAATCAAGGAGGAAATCGCCAAACCACATAAAGCCCCGAGACCAGAGAGCATCCTCTCTTTTAAAGGCAGGACTTTATAATTCGGTTTTAGAAAATTTAGCCAGTCTGATTGGGTCAAGCTCACAATGCACCTTGGTGGATTCGCGTGGTTTTACTCGATGCAGCAGTATACGCCTACTCCGACTTAAGGTGTATTTAAATTACAGTTTTAAATCATAACGAAAGTAGCTCAACCTAAATCTCATTAATTTAAATATTCTTTTAGCTGTTCCAATCGCTCTGCATATTTTTGCATCGGACAAAATTCATACATCGGTGAACCGATATAAGCTCCTGCATTCCGGCATTCTTGATCCACAAAATTTTTCCAGAGTTGTTGCGATTTCATAATGTCGTTATATCGTTCTGGTTGCTTATATTCCTTGCTTTGAATTTTAATTTGATCCAGTAATTGTACAATTTGCTTGGTGTAGCGTGTTTTAGTTCTGGTACTACAGATTTCCACCACTGCATTATTGATATTACCCAATTTTAGCTCTTGAATGGTTTCGTCAACACATTGGCTATAAGGTTCTATGGTTTTATCCTGTGCTTTGGCAAAAGCATGAGTACTCAAACACGTCATTGCAAGCAATACAACTGTGAACCTTAATTTAGTCATTGATCTGCTCTTTTGTTGTCATTATCTTTTAAATCATCATCAAACATTGCTGCCCAGCTTTTTTGAGAAGCAGGAATCACGACTAAAATTTTTACATTCTCTTTTAGATAAAACAATACGAAAATCGATCAGAACATTGGATATATAAAAGAAGCAGCCAGCGCTTAGGCTGCTTCTTCGCACATAATGGGATTAAGATGTTTTTGCGACACCCAACCAAGTAAAGGCAGTGGGTACATCATTCAGCTGAATGGTTTGTTTGATTTTTAGATTGTTCAAATCCAGCTCTACAATCGTTTTTGCTTGTGTATCATTCATGAAAATCGTATCTGTCGCTGCATTGACTGCTAGACGGCTTTTTGCAAGTTCGGTTGCATTGACGTTCGCAATTGCTTTGATTTGCCCAAGACGTTTCCAGTTTTGACTATCAATCACATGTACAACACCCACACTATCCAGAATCGCCAAATGATGACCTGATGTATCGACCACCAATACACCATCTTCACAACCAAAAGCCACACAATGCACCGAAGGCAGAGGATCCCCTTTCTTTTAAAGGCAGAACTTTATAGTTGGGTTTTGGAAAATTTAGCCAGCCTGATTGGATCAAACCCACAATGCACCTTGCTGGAATCGCAAAGTTCTACTCGATGCAAAAGTATACGCCTAAGCGCCATTAAGGTGCATTTAAGTTATATTTTTAACCGTATGCAAATCGAACAACTGAGATAATTTATTTTTACTAATTCAGGTCATATTTAAATAAAAGATATGTCTTTATGTATCTATCATTTTGATTTTTTCAGGGTTATTGATACTTTCAACAACATGTGTGTAATTAACACTCAGTGTAAGCAAAATACCTCTAGCCACCGTCGAGCCAGTTGTTATTTTTATTTCCCATGATTTAGGAGCCCATATGATCTGACGGCGAGTTCACTAACTCTGTTTTAAGTTACTTCTATTTTGCAAATTTGCTTAGGCTTCTTTTAATTTTAATGCCTATTTTTTTATTCGCTATTTCATTTAGCACATCAAAGCGTTTTAAAACTGGTTGTATCTTCACGCTTTAATAAGGATATTGTATGAATGTACCTCACTTGGAAACCCCAACCAATGCAATGCCCAAAGGTCTATTAAAAGGCTGGATCATTATTAGCATTGCAACTTTGCTATCTTTGGGTCTCTATCAAGTTTTACCTTATGATGGACATGCCAATAAAGGTTTGAGTCTTTTATTGTTTATTGCCATTTTGTGGCTAACAGAAGCAATTCACATCACCATTACCGCCCTGCTGGTACCTGTTTTGGCTGTACTAATCGGAATGCCCTCAGACAGCAATGGTGAGCTGGTGCCTATTAGTACCAGTAAGGCATTAAGCACTTTTGCCGACCCGATTATCTTTCTATTTTTTGGTGGCTTTGCACTTGCAACAGCACTGCATATCCAAAAGCTTGATCGCAAAATTGCCATGTGGATTATCTCTATGTCCCGAGGGCATTTGGGTCTTTCCGTTCTGACCATTTTTATCGTTACTGCCATTTTATCCATGTGGATTTCTAATACTGCGACAGCAGCGATGATGCTTCCTTTGGCACTAGGGCTATTATCACATTTAGATATTGCCAAAGAACGTAAGACTTTTGTCTTTATTCTACTTGGAATTGCCTATTCTGCCAGTATCGGTGGTTTGGGAACACTGGTCGGCTCTCCGCCGAATGCCATTGCGGCCAAAGCACTGGGCTATGACTTTACAGACTGGATGAAAATCGGCCTGCCCATGATGCTAGTGATCTTACCTGCCATGTTAGTGAGCCTATATTTGGCATTACGTCCAAAACTCAATCATAAAGTTGAGTTTAAAACAGAAGATATTCCTTGGACCAAGATGCGTATTGCCACCATGCTGTTATTTATCGCTACAGCTATGGCTTGGATTTTCAGCAAGAGTATCAGTGAAATGTTTGGAATTAGTCAGCCTGATACTTGGGTAGCGCTAAGCGCAGCATGTTTGGTGGTCATTTTAGGAACTGCGACATGGAAAAACATTTCTGATAATACCGATTGGGGCGTCTTGATGCTATTCGGGGGAGGTTTAACCCTGAGTGCGGTACTTAAAGATTCAGGAACCTCTTTAGTACTGGGCCAGACTTTAGCCAATGCCTTTGGCGATACTTCACCTTTGCTGATCATTATTATTGTTACTGCCTTTATTATTTTCTTAACCGAATTTACCAGCAATACAGCTTCCGCAGCATTGTTGGTTCCCGTATTTGCAGCCATTGCAGATCAAATGGGCATGCCTAAAGAAATTCTCGTGATTGTCATCGGTATTGGCGCGTCATGTGCCTTTATGCTTCCCGTTGCAACACCCCCTAATGCCATTGTGTTTGGTACAGGCTTTGTACAACAAAGCGAGATGATGAAAGTCGGTATTATCCTCAATGTGCTATGTGTTGCACTTATTTCAAGTTTTGTTTATCTATTCTTTCTCTAATAAAAAGCGCTTCGGCGCTTTTTTATATTTTAAATAGATAAATCGTTACTCAAATCAATTTTTCATTCAAATAACGCCAATAGCGTTTCGGCAAATATTGCACATGTAATTTGATATTTTGACGTGCTTTAATATTGATACTATTAAAATAATCTTTCCAAAGCTGATCGTATAAAACTTCCTGCTCATCAAGCTGCAACTGGAAGCTTTGGCTGCCGCCATTTTGCAGATTGCGATCGATTTCATTTGCATCCATACCAATCTCATGGACATCATTTAAATCATAATAAAGTCCATATTTGCGCTGTTCATCATAAATCAGCCAACGTTGATCCTGATAACGGCGTCTAAAATGCGGTTGAATCAAAGGCAGTACATTAAAATCGGGTCGGACCAAACTTAAAAACAGTCCATCTGTGGTTTTCTTAAACCGTACAAAAGCCTCCATCCGATGCTTTTCACGCCCTACTTTTTTGGTCCATTGCGAAATGGCCAGCACACTCGGATGTAAATAATCTTTTTCTATAGAATGCTGCTGTTGAAACACATAAATACAGTAATCAAAAAGATGCTGATAGGCATCAAGTGACTCAGAGAGAGAAGCAAAATAAATCTGCTTTAATGCTGCTTTAGACAGTTTTTGTTGTAAAGCAGACCAAACCCGCTGTGCGTGCTGCTCATGACTCGGAACCTCAATAACCTCAGAAAACAAGCGATGTTGTGCTCCATCCAATAAACAAAGCTGAACCTGAAACTCTTTAAACTGAAAGGCACGAAATACGCAGCTCAACAAGCCTGCCATTGAACCATCAAAATAATAGCTCAGTTGCTCGTTTGACATCACTAAAAGCCTAAACTCAACTGAGGTGAAAGCGGCTTGATATATTTAGATGAGCCTTGGGTTAAAATCTGCTGACGGATAAAACTAGCAGAAAGTTCTTTCTGAAAGCGAAGACTGTCTTCACAACGAATAAAATATTGTGCACGTGAATAAGCCACACCCAACTGCTTTAATAGGTCGATGTGGATTTTGCCAAAACGACGCGCCTGTACAATTTTCTTGGCTGATTTCACCCCGATACCCGGCACGCGTAAAATCATAAGGTAATCAGCTCGATTTAAATCCACAGGAAACTGTTCAGGATGCCGCAATGCCCAACTGAGTTTTGGGTCAACGTCTAAATCCAGATGTGGGAATCGTTCATTCACGATTTCATTGACCTGAAAGCCATAAAAACGCATCAACCAATCGCTCTGATACAGTCGATTTTCGCGTAGCAAAGGCGGTGCAGAGCCAACCGCAGGTAGGTAATTATTCTCGGTATTAATCGGGATATAGCCTGAGAAATAGACTCGCTTTAATTTAAACTCTTTGTAATGCCGATCTGCCATAAACAGCACATCCTGATCGGTTTCCTGATGTGCACCCACCACCATCTGCGTAGTCTGCCCTGCGGGGACATATTTCGGCACATGCTTGATAATCTGACGTTCATCTTTAAGCTGAATCAAGCGATCACGAACCAGCCCCAAATCTTTTTGTACTTCTTGATGCGACTTTTCTGGGGCAAAGGCTTTTAAACCGACCTCGGTTGGCATTTCCAGATTAATACTCATTCGGTCGGCATACAGACCCGCTTCATGAATAAATTCAGGGGAAGCACCTGGAATGGTTTTAAGATGAATATAGCCATTAAAGTTTTCTTCTAGGCGTAGTTTCTTCACCACTTGCAGCATACGCTCCATGGTGTGATCGGCTGACTTGAAAATACCTGAGCTCAGAAATAGCCCTTCAATATAATTACGTCGATAGAAATTAATGGTCAGGTCAACCACTTCTTGTACCGTAAATGCAGCCCGTTTCACATCATTGGAACGGCGCGACACACAATAGGCACAATCAAAAATACAAACATTGCTGAACAGAATTTTCAACAAAGAAACACAGCGTCCATCTTCGGTATAGCTATGACAAATCCCTGCCCGACTCGCGTCACCTAAACCTTTGTCTTTATTTTTACGGTCACTACCGCTGGAAGAACAGGACACATCATATTTGGCAGCGTCCGCTAAAATTTGCAGCTTTTCACGAATGCGATCAGACATTTCAAACGACCTGAAGAAAACAGAGAATATCGTTTAAAAATTAACATTTCAAAGTTGTGAAATTAAGAGCATGTGAGATGCAATACGTCATGAGCTGACGTATAGTTGTGGGCCGAGGATTTGTTATGATCAAAAATTAAGATAATTCAATGCAATAGCTTGATTAACTCTACAGCTTAAATATAAGCAATTGAAATAAATAAAGATTAAAATACCATGAACACCATACTTCAAAAACTTGCGCAACCATTCACTCAAAAACTGATTGTCAGTAAAGTACAAATTTGGCGCTGTTTGATCCAAACCCCCTTCTATGCCTGCATTCCCATCTATCTTATATTGGTGGCTTTTTTTGCACCTGATCATTACTTTTCCATAGAAATATTCAAAGTATGCTATGAGATGTTCTTGCTTGTCCTGTACATTGCCTTGATCTATTTCATTCTGGTTTTTCTTCCAAGCTATTTTGTACAGCTGTTGCTACGAAAATACCAAGTGCTGTATTTCTTTTCGATTATAGCTTATGCCCTTTTATTTACTGTTATTGTCCCGAGCTTGATCATTATTTTAAATACCGCTCAAATCAATATTATCCCATTCAGATTCTTTGTTATTCTCTGTTTTTTCTCTCTTACATTTGCCCTGACCAATTGGATGCTATTACTCAGAGCAACAAATAAATCTAAAACCTGTTCAAAGCTGAAATTCCCCAACTAGCCTTTGCCACTCACCACCAAAATCCTTATACTTAAGCACAATTTTTGTTTGATTCCAGTGGATGCACCATGAGTCGTGCTATATCGCATATTGATACATTTCAGGGCTTAATTCTTGCCCTACAAAACTATTGGGCGGAGCAAGGCTGCGTCGTATTACAACCATATGATATGGAAATGGGCGCAGGTACTTTCCACACTGCAACCTTCTTACGTGCATTGGGGCCAGAAACCTGGAACGCGGCTTATGTTCAACCTTCACGTCGTCCGAAAGACGGTCGTTATGGGGAAAACCCGAACCGTTTACAACACTACTATCAGTTCCAAGTGGTACTTAAGCCAAACCCAGACAATATCCAGCAGCTTTATCTCGATTCATTAAAAGCAATCGGCATTGATACACTCACACACGACATCCGTTTCGTCGAAGACAACTGGGAATCTCCAACCCTTGGGGCTTGGGGCTTAGGTTGGGAAGTTTGGTTGAATGGTATGGAAGTGACTCAGTTCACTTACTTCCAGCAAGTTGGTGGTATTGAATGCTATCCAGTCACAGGTGAAATCACTTACGGCCTAGAACGTCTGGCGATGTACCTGCAAGGTGTAGACTCAGTTTACGATCTGGTTTGGACCAAAGGTCAATTCGGTACCGTCACCTATGGTGATGTATTCCATCAAAATGAAGTTGAGCAATCAACCTATAACTTCGAATACGCACCAGTCGACAAGATGTTTGAATTGTTTGACTTCTATGAAGCAGAAGCCTCTCGTTTAATCGAAGCTGAATTGCCACTTCCTGCTTATGAGCAAGTCATCAAAGCCTCTCATTGCTTTAACTTGTTGGATGCACGTGGTGCGATTTCGGTGACTGAACGTCAACGTTATATTTTACGTGTCCGTACTTTGGCTCGTTCAATTGCTCAAAGTTATGTGGCTGCCCGTGCCAAACTCGGCTTCCCAATGGCAGAACCACATTTGCGTGATGAAGTATTGGCTCAACTTAAAGCACAAGTTGAAGCAGAAGCAGCCCAAGCTGAAAAAGCGAAGGAGAATAAATAATGACTCAACATACAGTTTTATTCGAACTTGGCTGTGAAGAACTTCCACCCAAAAGCTTAAAAACTTTGCGTGACGCACTCAAAGCAGAAACTGAAAAAGGCTTAAAAGATGCAGGCTTAAACTTTGCCTCAATCGACGCTTATGCTGCACCACGTCGTTTAGCGTTGAAAATTGTTGATATCGATGCGGCTCAAGCGGACACACAAAAACGTTTTGATGGTCCTGCTGTACAAGCGGCTTATGATGCTGAAGGTAATGCAACCAAAGCACTTGAAGGCTTTATGCGCGGTCAAGGCATTACCGTTGACCAGCTTTCAACTTTCCAAGCTGGTAAAGTTGAAAAAGTATGCTTCTTGAAAGATGTCAAAGGTCAAAGTCTTGATGTTTTATTGCCACAAATTTTACAGACTGCATTGGATAACTTACCAATCGCAAAACGTATGCGTTCAGCGGCAAGCCGTACTGAATTCGTACGTCCAGTAAAATGGATGGTATTGCTGAAAGATGATCAAGTGGTTGAAGCAACCATTCAAGATCACAAAGCAGGTAATGTGACTTATGGTCATCGTTTCCATGCACCTGAAGCCGTGACTTTGGCACATGCAAATGACTACTTGGCAACGTTAGAACAAGCCTATGTGGTTGCGAACTTCGAAAAGCGTCAAGCGACGATTCAAGAGCAAGTGAAAAAGTTAGCTGATGAAGTCAATGCGACTGCGATTGTGCCAGCAGACTTGCTTGATGAAGTGACTAGCTTGGTTGAATGGCCAGTTGCTTTACGTGCGACCTTTGAAGAACGTTATTTGGCCGTTCCTCAAGAAGCATTGATTACCACTATGCAGGATAACCAAAAGTATTTCTGCTTAATCAATGCCGAAGGTAAATTACAGCCTTACTTCATTACCATTTCAAATATTGAGTCGAAAGATCCGATTCAAATTATTGAAGGGAATGAGAAAGTTGTACGTCCTCGTTTGTCTGATGCGGAATTCTTCTTCTTACAAGACCAAAAGCAACCGCTTGCATCTCGTAAAGAAAAATTAGCCAATATGGTGTTCCAAGCGCAATTGGGTACGCTGTGGGATAAATCAGAGCGTATTGCAAAATTAGCTATAGCATTGTCTCCAATTACGGGTGCCAATGTTACTGATGCTGAGAAAGCAGCATTACTTGCTAAATGTGACTTAACTTCTGAACTCGTGGGTGAATTCCCAGAACTTCAAGGGATTGCAGGTACTTACTATGCTCGCCTTGAAGGTGAGAATAATGAAGTTGCCGAAGCTTTAGGTGAGCAGTATTTACCGAAATTTGCTGGTGATGTATTACCGCAAACCAAGACAGGTACAACCATTGCCCTTGCGGATCGTTTAGATACATTGGTCGGTATCTTCGGTATTGGTCAAGCGCCAACAGGTTCAAAAGACCCATTTGCATTACGTCGTTCTGCAATCGGTATCTTACGTTTAATCATCGAAAATGAACTTGATGTGACCATCGAAGAATTGGTGAACTTTGCCTTGCAAGGTTATGGCGACATCATTAAAGATCATGATAAAACCCGTGCAGATGCAGTGGCTTTCCTTGAAGGTCGTTACCGTGCTAAGTATGAAGATCAAGGCGTTGCGGTTGATGTGATTCAAGCGGTACAAGCGCTTGCACCAAAATCTCCACTTGATTTTGACAAGCGTGTAACTGCAGTCAACCATTTCCGTACCTTACCAGAAGCGGCAGCATTGGCTGCAGCCAATAAACGTGTTGCCAATATTCTTGCTAAAGAAGCGACTCCTGAAGGTGCAGTGGTTGAAGCCAATCTGGTAGAAGCTGCTGAAAAAGCACTTTATGCAGAATTGTCTGCCCTCACGCCTGTGGTTCAGCCTTTGCTTGCTGCACGTAATTATACCGAAGCATTGTCTAAGCTTGCTGCGCTTCGTGCACCAATTGATGCCTTCTTTGAAGGTGTAATGGTGATGGCAGATGATGCTGAATTAAAAGCCAACCGTTTACGTTTACTCGCTCAATTACGTGATTTATTCACGGCAATTGCAGATGTAAGTGTATTGCAGGGTTAATTTACTTTTTATAAAAGCCCGCTTTTAGAAGCGGGTTTTTTTATACCTTATTCATATGAAATGAAATCAAGCTTACATGTATAAAATTTCATATTAGTAGCTGTATTCGAAAATAAAGCTTCTTTTAGAAAGTCTAAGGCTTCCTCTGGTGTCTTACCACTTCTTGTTAAGTTTTGAAATTGATTGCCCATTTCTTCTCTAATTTTTTCTCTTGCTTTCATTAAATATGTTGTTTCATTTAAATTAAGCTTTTCAATCGAATTTTGTGCCAACTCTTTAAAGTCGTCAGGACAATTCTCCAAAACTTTCATAAGTCCATTTTTTTCAAAGGTAAATATCTTAGCATCTTTTGGTATTTTTAAAGGATTCAAAATAATTTTTGTCCAGTTTTTTTCTTTTTTTATGGCATCACAATGTAAATCTGGAGAAGTATAACGATCATCATCAATATGATTTCTTGACCCACCATGACAACAACCAAATAAATTACTCCAAGTTAAATGTGCATTTTCGTTTGTCTCAGGAATAGGTGTCAGTGATTTAGGGTAAAAATGTTCTACCCGGAAATCCTTAATTGGACTTTGATCGGATATATCAAAATTTGTTTCGCAATAACAACATATGCCTAGCTGATCAAGCTTAATAGTTTCCTGTACGACTTTATATGCTTCTTGAGCTTCATTACTAAAATTTGTCCATGTTGCTTGTTCATTATTTCCCAAATAATTAGCTAATCCTTCTGGGCAAAATGATTTATCTATATATTTCATTTCTTTAAACGCTTCAATTTTTTTAACGAAATTTCAATATCAAGTTTATCCAACTCAATTTCCTTATTTTTCCCCCATACATCTAATTTATGCCGTAAACTTTCAGCTTCTTCAGAATCCCACTGATCCTCATTAACTAATTTAATATATCGTTCTAGCCACTGGACTTCGTCAACATCTTGAGGTCGAGAATCCACATAAAAAACATTTTCTAATACAACATTAGACTCTGCCCCTTTTGTGAAATTAGGAATACTGTATTTATTTCTATCCGAATCCATATAAATAGAACGAATGCATTCAGGCTCAACCGTCGTTATAACATGGGGACTATGAGTGGTAACGATAAACTGAATATTAGGGAAGGATTGTCTTAATATTAAAACAACCTTTTGTTGCCAACTCGGATGAAGATGAAGCTCAATTTCATCAATTAGAACAATACCCTGACCTAAAAAAGGATTATCTAAAGAATCATTTAATAAAATCAGCCTTCTAGCAATATCTCCAATTAACCCCAATAGTACTCTCTGCCCATCAGAAAATTGATGTAAATAGATAGACTGATCACCTAGATTTAAAACCACCTTATCTTTACCATCATCTTCATTAACAAGTTGTATGTGAGTTAAACTAGGATATATTTTTCTAAATAAATCCTCTAAAAGTTCAATTGTTTTTTTTGACTTATTTTTAGTAGCATTATTAGGATAAAGCTTAAGAATTGACATTAAATCTTCATACACTTCATACAAGGGGTTATCTTTAATATTAGCTCCTGCATTTACTAAAACCTCAATTTGAGATTCTATTTTTATTTTCTCGACAGTATTAAAATTTTTCTTAGAAATCTTTAATATTTGAATTAACCAATCAACAAATGTACTAAAAGTTGCTTTATCATTTAAAGATTGATCATAGGCATCAATCTTCCCAAACTCCATTTTTTTTGTTTTTCTTCCTGTTATTTGCAAACGATCTATTCCATAGTAAGAAAACAAAGGTAAATCAATATCTGCATAGTCATTCAATATACGAAAGTTACGACCTAACTCACGATACATTGTTAATTCACTTTTTAAATTACTAGGTATCCCATCCGGAGGACATGCTAACCGCCCTTTATAATTAGATATACTCCCTATCTTAAAGTCACAATCAATATATGCACCCTTTTCTTTGTTGTTATTGTTTATTTCATCTTTATCAACTGAACCACCATTCGTATTTTCTTTACGGGTAGTAGCTGCAATCCACATCAAATTTCTGCGTATGGCTTCTAATAAACTTGTTTTCCCAACCCCATTTTCACCAACAAATACTATTAAGTTTTGGTGAAACTTCATCTTAAAATCTAAAATTTTTTTAAAATTATAAATAGTAATTTCATTTAAATAAAAAGATGATTTAAGAGTTTTAACTACATGTTCAAAAGCTAATCTAGCTTCTTCATCATTTTTTTCAAAATCTTGTGCCCCATCTTTATAATTCAAGAATACTTGAACTGCTGCTTCAAAATTTCCACTCAGTGCATTACTGAGTAAATGACGTGCACTCATACCCCCCTCCCTGCGCGGATTTTATTAATTATTGATATTGTATATTTTCTCTCTAAAGAATATAAAAAATTAGGCTCTACATATTGTATAAAACCTAAATATCCTTTTAAATAGTTTAAGTCCTCCACGGATATATTCTCCTTTACAAACCTATGAACCAAATGCTTAATATAACGTTTTTTTGCTCGACCAATAGAAATAGAGCTATCATTCGTTATTGTTAACCCTGTTACATGTCTATTGTGCTTTTTAGAAGAAAAGACAGTCTTAAAATGATTAATCTGAATTTTTTGACCATAGAACTTTATTAAAAATTTTCGTACACATTCTGGAATATCAAAAAGAACTTTAGATTTCTTAGTTGAAAAAGTTAAATCATCCGCATAACGAGTATAAGTGATACCATTCTGCTTACAATAATTGTTTAACTCTTGATCGAATGAATACATCAAAAAATTAGAAATATACGGAGAGCTAGGTGCACCAATACTAAGTACAAGTTTTTTGGAGTATTTACTTGGTCTCCAAAACAGTACTTTTTCTAATAATTCCTTATCTAACCAATCAAAATTTAATTCTTGCCTTTCACATGCATGCCAAAATAATGTAGGTGTAATTGAAGTAAAAAAGTCTATAAAATCCATTTTTAAAAAAAAGGAATTTTTTGAATGCATTTGAGCATTCTGTTTTATATCTTTTCCTTGAATATAAGCCATACTACACTCATGAGTAGGCAAATGATCTTTTAGAATTGATATTATGAATCTTTGATAATCTTTTAATTCTGGAGTTGGTTGAGCTATTATTCTTGTACCTGAAGTTCTTTTTGGTATCTCATAAACTTTATATTTTCTTGGAGCATCAACAAAAAAAACGAACAACTCTTTAGGAGACTTAGAGTAATGTTTGGTCAATTGTTTAACGACATCAATATTGGACATAAATTAGCCTAGTTAAAAAAATTTGAGGGGAAATATTCCCCTCAAACTTGATACTCTTTACTATAGAGCAAAAGTTTCAATTGTTTGCGAATATGTGCGTGAGCAAACATATGAGCGAACAATTTAAACTTTTGTTCTTCAAATGCAGTCAATAAATTAGAGTCTGGCTAAACACCCGACTAGACTTGTTAAGTCCTAAAAGCTAAAGAGTAAAAATATAATAAATCAGTCTCATCAACCAAACAATCGAAAATTTTTAACTTTTGCATATGAATGTCGTAAAAAAGTATCAATTTCATATCATCCCCACTCTTTTCTTCGCTCCAACGATAAGATATAAAATCTCGATTGCGACGCTATCGCTGAAAGGACAGAAAAGATGATGAATAAAGTACAAATATTATGTGTTACGACTGCACTAGTGGCATCGTCTTCTCTATGGGCAGCAGAAACAGCCAATAACACGACAACCAATGCACCCAATGCTGTCCCTGAAAAAGCCATGCCCTATGGCGACAATCCAAGTCTAGGACGTGTCTTATTGTATAAAACAGGCAAAGGCATGCAGAATTTAGGCGATTCAATCCAAGGTGCATCTGATAACACCTCACAAAAGATCAGTGAAAGATGGCAAGACACCAAGAAATATACGGAAGAACAATCTGAAGTTGTTCAAGCGCAAACTGAAAAAGCCAAGCAATACACAGCCAAGAAATGGCAAGATACTAAAGATGCAGTGGTTGGCACCAATGAAGGCAATGTCCCAATCGAACGAGCTGAACTCAGCCAGCCATCAAAAAACTAAGTCCCAAAGCCTCTACAACCTAGAGGCTTTTTTTATAATGGGTAATTGAATGAAATAATGCCTTATTTGTATCTGATGCAAAACAATTTACTTATATTGCTTCTGTTATAGTGATTTGAAAAATAGGCTTTAAATTTACAGTGTACGCTCAAAACATTCATTGAACTTCACGGGTTTTGCCGACAGACTCAATCGTATAAATTCATCGGACTGGAATTTTGCACATGACGCAACGCACTTTCAAAATAACTCTTCTTTCCTGCATCAGTGCAATCGGCTTGACTGCTTGCTCAGCACTTTCTACACAGAACAATGGCACACAAACATTACAGCAAGTGAAAAATATTGGTGCCACACCATCCACTGAAGGTAATATGGCCAAACTAAGCAAACAAGACCAACACTGCAACATCGAATTTACGGGATATTTTGATGGTGGTCAGGCGGTTGAACATTGGCGCTTCGACCAAAATGGTTTAATTTCAGCAAGCTCGACCACTCAACACTATCAAGATAAAACGCTTGCTCAACCCGCAACCGCCTTTGATGTGCAAGATGCTACTGTTCAAGCCAATTTTCACAAACTACAAAGTAACTTTAGTACGGACAAGCTAGCACAGTGTCATTAAGTCGATAAAAAACGCGTTGCATCTATCTCTAGTTGCAACGCGTCATGGCTTTTTTAAACTATTTTTGGATCAATCTTTAAACTATAAAATAATCTTAATTCGAACTGAGTCCGCTGGTTGCAGACAGTAAATCAATACGTGGGAACACCAAACCAGTTCGCGTATCGGTAATTGGTTTACCTGTCACTCTTAAACGATTTACGGTTTGATCGATAGTCTCTGATGGGGTCACGCCATTGGCACGTAATAATGCAATTGCCCCAGCAACATGAGGCGCTGCCTGTGAGGTTCCGCCTTGAGTTTCACCACCCGCGGTAATCATTGCACCCGGTGCCAATAAAGTCACCAAAGAACCACCATTACTAAAGCATGTGATTTTATCGGCTGCTGTGGTTGGATCAGAGCATTTCAACGGATTACCCCAAGATACACCACCAATATTACTGTCGTACACCGCGCCTACTCGTACTGCACCTTTTACACAGGCTGGTGAAGAAATTCCATCTGCAAAGGCATCATTACCCGAAGCCACTACAGGTACAACACCTGCCGCACGTGCATTGGCAAAAGCCGTACTATAGCTACTATTGCTACATTCAGAGGTATATTTCACCCCAGGTACACCCAAGCTTAAATTAATCGCCTTAATGTTATAGGTTTGCGCATTATTTACGGCCCAGTTAATGCCTGCCAGAATGTCGCTGTCATAGGCGGTACTTGCCCATTGCCCTTGTGATCTGACTTTTCTAAACACATCTATCCCAATAATTTTGGTTTTAGATGCGACCTTGGCAACAATCCCAGACACATTACTGCCATGCCCATCATCATCCAGACTATTGTCATCTGGTGCACTATCAAAGGCATAGACCACACGACATGTTGAAGCTGGGGTATTGACTGCAGTACAACCAAAGTCAGCATGTTTATAATTCACCCCAGTATCAATCACCACCACACTCGAACCCTCCCCAGTAAAGCCATTTGTGACCGCTTGAGGCTGGTTAATTAACGGTAGACTTTCCATTGTGGTCGGAACATTTTTACGGTTTGGATAAACACCTTTGACATTTGGATCATTCAAGACCTGTGCCAGCGTCTCCCTATTCTGAATACGATATAAGCCTAAAGGTAAGCCATTAAACTCACGCAAGGTTTGAAAACCTGCTGCGTTGCTAAATTTATTTTTGAATTGACTTTTACCCTCCGCAATCAGGCTACGTTTTTCTCGCCCTAAAGTGGTGCTCGTTGCACTGCTATCGTATTCAATCAGTAGATCATTTGAATCATTGTCGACTAAGGCATCAATATTAATTTTGCCATTCGACACTTTATTTAATGCTGCGGTGCTGAGTCGTTGTTTGAGTTGGACAGCATCGAGTGCCGCAGCTGAGGTTGTGGTGGTATAAAAAGCACACAGGCTTAAAAGTAGTAAGGTTTTATTGTTCACTATTGATCTCCATCGTTCTTGGATAAAGAACGGTTCTTAATATCTGTTTTTCTTGGATAAAAGAAGCCCAGACGATTTAAAGTTTTTTAATTTCATTGGCTGGATCAGTGTCAGGATCAATCGGTTGTATCGAAGGATCGCTTTTGGTGTCATAAAATTGGGTATCTTTTTGAGTTGTCTCCAATTTTTTCAACATATTTGATGTGGTATGTTCGGTTGTGTTCACCTCCTGTTTAGTTAAAACGGTTGAAATATTTCCTGAATGATCAGGGTTGATCTGATAAATTGCGGTATCATCCGTTGAACTGGTTGGTTCGGCAGGTTCAAAGTAGAAAACCACCACACCCAGTGCAATCAATACAATTAAAAATGCTGCAATCTGTTTCATTCATATTCTCCAGCGCTTTATTTACTGGCCATTACTTGGTTTTCAATTCTTTTTCTATAAATAATGCGAATACAATTTAAGATTCACTTTATATTTCACATATATATTTAAATAAAATACGATCTGAATCGTGGGTTTATCAAAAAATATAGCGGCATCATGGTGTTTAATCTTGTGCTTCCTGGTGCATAATTTCTATGCGCAGCAAACACGATGAAAAAAATGAAATCACCCAAAAAAGTGCAATCACAATTTCACATAGTTATACCAAGCAATAAAAATGCCATTTTTTTGATCTTTTTTGAATCGGTTTAAAGCTATTTATTTATTCATAATTTTCATATTCATTTAGATAAAATATAACCAGAAGAGTAGCTATATTATTACCATTACTTTTATCAAAATTGATTTACTACAATAATTTATATTAATTAAAAAACTATACTTTTCACGTGCTTGCCAGCATAAATAATCTCCACAGTTTCTCTCCAGATTGTTTTTAAGCTGTAATCTGGTTGTAACGTTTTGATGAAATCCATAGATTTCTACTTTTTGCTGGCTATGATGCAATTGCGTTGATGAAGTACCTCAATACGGTACATCGCTTAAGGAAATCGCAATGAAAAAAATGATCAAAACAGCTATCGTGACAACCTCTATCCTTGCTTCTGCTTCAGTTTTTGCGCAGAACGTAGGCGCAAATGCCAGTGGCTCAGCTCAAGTCAATGTACAATCAGGTGGCCTACTTAAAGGTGTCACAGGTGCAGTGAAAGGCACAGCACAAGGCGTCGGTCAAGTGGCTCAAGGTGTTGGTCATACTGCGCATAATGTCGGCCATGCTGCAGTCAATACTGGCGTTGCAGCAACTCAAAAAACTGTAAGCACAGCAACACAGGTGGGTTCACAAGTCGCAAATAAAACCGGTGAAGCTGTAAAAACCACAACCAATTATGCCGTAGACAAAGCTGTTGATGGTAAGGAATTGGCTGCGGATACGACTGCAAATGTAAAACAACGTATCGCAGATAAACAAGCAACTTCTAAATCATTGAATTTGGAAGCACAAACCAATGCTCAGGCACAAGTGAATGGTAAAACAACTGGTGTAAATGCAAAAACCGGCTTGAATGCCGATAAAAAGAACCTGCAAACAGGTGCAAATGTTGGCGTTAAAGTGTTAGGCGTAAATGCCAACGTCAATACCAATGCAAAAATTGGTGCGAATTAACACGATGTAAGATATAAAAAAGCCCTTTGAATATTCAAAGGGCTTTTTTATTGAAATAAGGTTATTCAACATAATTGCAGTTTGGTCTGTTCATCTGCATTATTTTCGATGAAATGAGTCAAACCTTGTGCATCACAACATAGGCTCAGTTGTTTATAGCTCAGGCTATAAAAATCGGCATAGTGTTTAAACACCAACGGCGATTGATCCAGTGCAAAGGGTTCACCCTCTTTGACCAGTTTATGAATACCACGATCATTCATCGTGAGGAAATAGTATTCATCATTCAATCTTAACTTGACCAAGCTATTGGCCGTCAGGTTTAACGGCAATAGATAGGCGGAATTGGCCGCAATAATCTCGGCGCTATAGCACTCTAATTTCAAGCTTGCCAGATTAAAGACCAAAAACTGATTCTGTACATTCACCACATTGGCAGCTTGTGCCTCGGTATGTTGCACAAAATGCAAATGTACACCCAGCTTATGTAAATTCTGTTCAGTGCCTTGTTTTAGATTAAACAGCTGCTGTACCAGTTTTTGTTTAAGTACCGCATCAAAATAACGCTCATCTAAGGCAATGTCGTTCTGTTGCAGTATTTTTAATAAAGCCTGATGGTGGCGCGGTAACAAAGCATCCAACACATGTCGATAATAGAATTTGCTTTGCTTTTTAACCTCTCGAACCCGCTGATAGAAATAAGTGATTTCAAATGGTTTAACCACAAAATCATTCAGCAACTGGGAACTTGCCAACACCGAAAGTGCTTCATGGCCTGTAAATGGCAAATGAATCACATGCATTTTAGGCAATAAAGGTTGGATCTTTAAGAAATGCTCTTTATCTTCTGCATAGTACGGATCGTAGACAATGATGTACTCACGCGATGAATCGACTTCATCTGCCTGAATTTGCATGTCTTGATGGATAGACGCATCAAAAAACTCAGCATAACGACGATCTTGTACCACATCTGGATCAATCGAATACTGCGGTACAAATGCCACAATCTTTTGCATATTCAATAAATTTGAATACTTGATTGCTGCATAGCCGCCCATTGAGCCGCCATAGCCGACAATGCCTTTAAATTGTTGCAAAATTGGTTGAATCTGCTGCTGCATCTGCAACATGCTACTTTTCGGAAACCATGATTTTTGCTTCGGCATAATGCCGATCACATTATATTGATATTTTATTAAGGATTTTTCAGCATTAATAGACATGCCTTTAGCGCGACTAATCAAATCGCCAAACGAAATCACTAAAGTGTCACTTGAACCTTTTAAAAAAATAACGCGAATATGCTCATCTTCAAATATTATTTGCTTATCCATGCTCACACTGAAAAGTTGATCCTAGGTCTGTAGCAAAAAGTCACCAAATGATGGCTTTGCCAAACCATAATTGCGGAGTATCTTATTTTATAGAGATAAGACAGATTAAAAAGCGCAAAAAATGACACAATCCTTACATCCTGCTGCTCAAAAAGGCTTTAGTTTAGGGGCTGAACTGTACCAGCAAGTTCGCCCCAGTTACCCGCAAGAAATAGCGGTTTGGCTGCAAGATCGCCTCCAAATAGGTGAAAATTCCACTGTTGTTGACCTAGGTGCAGGGACTGGCAAATTCTTACCCTACCTGATTCAGACACAGGCAAAAGTGATTGCGGTCGAACCTGTCACGGAAATGTTACAGCAGCTTCAACAAGCCTATCCGACCGTCGATTGTCGGCAAGCATTCAGTAGCGAACTACCATTCGCCGATGCATCAATTGATGCCATTCTCTGTGCTCAGTCGTTTCATTGGTTTGCCAATATCGAAACCTTAACAGAAATGCATCGTGTGCTCAGCCCAGTAGGCCATCTAGGGCTGATCTGGAATCAGCGCGATACTGCTGTCGATTGGGTCAAAGCCTTGGCTGATGAAATTGCACCTTTAGAAGGTGATACTCCCCGTTATCATAGTGAATTATGGAAACAGGTCTTTGAAGGACAATCTTTATTTAAACTGGATGGATTAACAACATTTCAACAGGCGCATCAGGGCACTGTCGAACAGGTGGTGAGTAAACGCTTGCTGTCTACTAGTTTTATTGCCGCAATGCCCTCAATAGAGCAACAACAACTCAAAGCAAAGTTTGAACAAATTGTATTTGATTTTACAGGCTTAACTGCGCAAGATCAGATTAGTTTCCCCTATACGACTTTTGCCTACCATTTTCAGAAAATATCCAACTAATTCTTGAACGAGCTCTGCTATGCCTAATCTAAAAACCACATTTGCCCTTACTTGTGTACTGAGTTCAGCGCTGGTGCTCAGTGCGTGTAATAAGGACAAAGAGCCAGCTGCAAAGCAACAACAGCAAAGCAGCGCAAGTAATGACGCGATCGGTCAACTCAATCAAACACCGATCAAGCAATTCCCTGCCACAGCAGATGATGGACACGATATTGCCGTATTAGAAGACTATGATCATCGTTTTACCGACATGAGCGATAGTATGGAAATGGAATTGGCCAAGATGAAAGAAGCCAATAGCCTCACACCTGAATTCGAGCAGCAACGTCAAAAAGATAATGTGAACTCAGCGTTGAAGATGCTCAAAGAGTTAGAACTCAAAACTGAACAGGGCCGCTATATTCAAGGTTTGCTTTATGATTATTGGGAGCATCAAGCCCAAGTCTTGGAACAAGCCAATACCGCTCAAACGACAGATGCGAATCAGCAGGTCAATCAGCTGAATGAATATCTACACGCGCAAAGCCAGTTGCATCACTGGAGAAATGCGCAAACAGCTGAAAGCAAAATGCAAGCTGAGTAACTGAAATAAATAAAAAAGGGGCTGATGCCCCTTTTTTATTGCAAATTCATTGTTAGATATTCTGCTTCTCAATCCAGTGAATGGAACTCACACGAAATAACTCACATGCGCCATCACCTACTCCACCTGGGGTTAAAGAAGATTTCCACACCAAGTCCTTATCTCGAACTTCGACCAGCTCACCTTTGAGTTGAACCAAGTCACCGCGTTTCACTTGCTTGATTTGTTTGGCAATCTCTGGATTGGCAGGAATAATATGCATATTGGACACCAGTTTGATCGCTTGATCGGGTGGCACAGGCAGTGTATTCATTTTCCAATTCAAATAACGATCATATTGACGCACATCAATCGTTCGGGCGATTGCAGGATCAGTAAACGCACCCAAACTCACCGCATAGTCAATCGGAGAAAATTTGGCTTGCTCATCATCATGATAAACTTTTGAACCAAGAATACGGAAATTACCATCAAAAGGTTTTAATACCGAAATCGATTGATATTCCACAACTGGCGCTAAGCCATTGGCAATATTATATTCTGCCTGACCCGTTGATGCATGTGTTTGCCCAATTGCAGCCACCATGCATAAACTCATCCATAGACGTTTTTTCATGGCTCGATTATCCTCGAAAATATTAGAAAAGCCTTTCTCTTGATAGTATGCTGAGATAGTGAAAAAAAGTGCTTTTTTTGGTAACAATCAAACTCACTTTAGTCATATTTTTGTGCTGTTAGTGAAGTATCCTCTTTATTAAAACCAACGAATGGATCTCTATGATTTACCAATTTTACCAACGTCATATCTTTCCTCATTTGCTCAATCAGGTCATGCAAACCGCCAGCTTGATGGATCAACGGCGTGAATTACTGCTGCCGATTGAAGGTGAAGTGCTCGAAATTGGTTTTGGTACAGGGCTAAATATTCCGTTTTATGGCAATGTTGATTCAGTGTACGCCTTAGAGCCCAATCCTGATATTTATCAATTGGCCATTGAACGGGTACAACATGCACCGTTCTTTATTAAGCATGTACAATCCAGTGCAGAAAAACTCCCCTTTGCAGATGCCTCTTTAGATCATATTGTGTCAACGTGGACACTGTGTAGCATTGCTGATCTTGAACAGGCCTTAGCCGAAATACATCGGGTACTCAAACCAACCGGAACCTTTCATTTGGTTGAGCATGTCAAACATCCAAACTCGACAAAAATCCAATCTTTGCAAACGCTGCTGACGCCAATTCAAAAACGTATTGCCGATGGTTGTCATCTAAACCGAGACATTGAACGCCAGCTCTTGCACGCCAAATTTAAATTCATCGAAAAACAATATTTTGATGCAGAAGGTATTCCTGCTGTGGCACAAACAATGCTGTTGGCGCGTGTACAAAAATTAGAAATACCTCATTGACCTTCAAAATCGATTCGCAAGGTTTCAAAACGAATACGCCCTTCTGTGACCGCTTGAGCAATCGCCTGCTGCCCTTTGCTTAAGCGTGCGCCACCACTTTTAATATCCAGTAAAATCACTTCAATATCTTCGGCTGTGCCATCGCCATCTCGAAAGTCGGTATAACCATCAAAAATAACGTAGTCAACAGGATCACCTAAAAACTTGGCATCGCTGGGTAAATAACGAAATTCTGGTAGGATCGGTGCAAACTGCTCCGCCATTTTGCCTTTCAATACCGCACGGCTGGTATTCACACTACGCTTCTGCGCATCAAGCAAAGCCTGCTTATGTTCTAACTCTAGTTCAGCAATATATTTTTCATACTCAGCCTGAATCCGACCATTACGGGTGCTGGATAAAATAATCGTGGTGATCACGACACCAATACAACCACCAATCAGCATCGCCAACCAAACCGACATAGCAACTTTCCTTCTCTTGAATGCAGCTATTTAACTGCAACATTAAACTTTTGTCATGTGTAACACACTTGACCGAAAAAGATGCTAAGGTATAAACGAATACGAGAGCCTAGTTAATAAATCTAATTTCATGAAAACCATATTAATCGCAAATCAAAAAGGTGGCTGTGGCAAGACCATGACAGCTATTACATTGGCTGCAGCACTATCTCAAAAAGGATATAAGGTTGCGCTGGCTGACGCTGACAACCAAAAATCGTCTTTGCAATGGCTCAAGCAACGTCCTGAAAACGTCACAGGCATTCAGAGTCTGGATTGGCGACATGAAAAATCGATCGGTGAAGCACCCAAGAATTTAGATTATTTGATTATTGATGCGCCTGGTGCACTTTCAGGTGAGCATGCAGAGCAATTGGTCAGCGAAGCGCATGCGATTGTGACACCGTTGCAACCATCGTTCTTTGATATCGACAGTACCCGTCGCTTCTTAAAACATTTACAAGACATTAAACGTATTCGTAAAGGCAAGGTACAAATCCTGTTGATTGCCAATCGTGTCAAACCGAATAGTGCCAGTTCCAAAGATATTCAGGACTTCTTTAGCAAGATTGAACAAGATCCTGTGGCATGGATTTCAGAACGTAGTGCTTATGGCACATTGGCAATGCAAGGGCTGAGTGTGTTTGATAAAACCCAGAAAAACTTTGTCAGTATCCAAAGCCAATGGCAACCTGTTTTAAATCAATTGGTCGATGATCCAAGCGAGTGGTTCTAAGACTTTGCAAAGAAACGTAATCTTTTGATATCAAATCTTAAAATGGGGAAATGAAAATTTCCCTCGCCTACTTTTTCAGTTAAGATGGTTTTATTCAATTTCTAGCACTTGAGAAATACTATCGTGCAACAATACGCTCCCATATTACAACGCGTTTTGCTGTTTGGACTATTTTTTGTCCTGCTCTTTTTGGGATTCAGTATTCTCAAATACTTTATTGTCCCCGTCCTTTGGGCCGCAATTATTGCTTATATGACTTGGCCCTTATATCTATGGGTACAACGTCGTTTCTTTGGTGAAAACCGACCAACACTGAATGCCACCCTGATGATCAGCTTGGTCATTATCGTGATTGGTGTTCCGTTTATCTGTGCAATCTTTATGTTGCAACTTGAAGGTCGTAATTTATATTTTAATTTACAACGACAACTGTTTTCAGGTCATGTTCAAGTTCCTGAATTTATCAAAAACCTACCGATTATTGGCAAAGACATCAGTCGTACTGTTAATGAACTGAGTAATGACCCGAACAGTATCACCAAAAACATTGCCGAATGGATTCAGAGCCATCTCAGCTATGGCCGTTTTGTACTCAGTGAAATTAGCCGTAACTTGGTCAAACTCACATTTGCACTGATGACTTTGTTCTTCTTCTACCGTGATGGGCAAATGATTTTGGCACAAGTGAGTCGTGCCTTGGAAATGGTGATTGGCCCGCGTGTCCATCATTATTTGGATACCATCTCGGAAACGACTCGTGCTGTCGTATACGGCGTTGGTTTAACTGCAGTTGCACAAGCCCTATTAGCCGGCCTCAGCTATTTTGTTGCAGGCGTTCCAAATCCAATGCTGTTGACCATGGTCACCTTTATCTTGGCACTGATTCCTTTTGGAACACCTGTTTCATATCTTGGGGTAGGTCTGTGGTTATTTGCTCAAGGACAAACCATGGAAGCCATTGGTGTTGTGGTTTGGGGTGTGGTGATTGTGAGTAGCTCGGATAACGTCATTCGTCCACTAGTGATCTCAGGCGCGACCCAGATTCCATTTATCTTGATCATGTTTGGGGTATTAGGCGGTATTGCCAGCTTTGGTCTGGTCGGCCTATTCATTGGCCCAGTGATTTTAGCCATCCTGTTAGCGATTTGGCGTGAATGGCTGCATGAAAATGTCGATGAACCTGTTGCAGCTTTGGAAGCACCACCCGAAACTAAATAGGTTTATTTTGTTTAATTTTTTGTCATGAATTGATTAATGTGGCTTGCGAGATATCCCTGACTTTGTTTGAATCGTCAAATAAAGATAATTTATAAGGATATCTTCGCAATGACGTCAATGCTTCAAAAAATTTCTCTGCTCGGCTGTCTGAGTTTAAGTATCGCAGCCTGTTCTTCGGTTACTTTAGATAATAATGCAGCTAAGATTCAAACCAAAGCCAGTAAAAGCGATCAAAAGCAATTGATCCAAGTCTATCAAGTCGATGCCAATGGTGTTGGTGCTTCCATCGGAACGGTTGCTTTTCAACAAACACCGAAAGGTTTATTAATCACCCCTGCACTTTGGAAACTTTCTCCTGGCGAACATGGTTTCCACATCCATGAGAACCCATCCTGTGAAGCTGCATTAAAAGATGGGAAAATGGGCGCCGCCTTGGCAGCAGGCAGCCACTTAAACCCTGAAAAGGTTGCACATCATGGTACGCCAGAAACTGGACATTTGGGTGACCTTCCTGTGTTGGTTGTAAATGAAAAAGGTTTTGCAACCACACCTGTGATTGCACCACGTTTAAAACTGGCTGATATCCAGAACCGTGCCATTATGATTCATGTCGGTGGAGACAATTA
The DNA here is from genome assembly GCF_022808535.1 of Acinetobacter sp. NIPH1876. Taxonomy (NCBI): domain Bacteria; kingdom Pseudomonadati; phylum Pseudomonadota; class Gammaproteobacteria; order Moraxellales; family Moraxellaceae; genus Acinetobacter; species Acinetobacter sp. NIPH1876. Next base: position 37,746 of record NZ_JALGBR010000010.1, on the reverse strand, counting down.
TTCGGATACACCAAAACCATTAGGTGGTGGTGGTGACCGTATTGCCTGTGGTGTGATTAAATAATCTAAACACTGTGGGTATCTATCAAGTTATCCACAGTTGCTTTGTTTTTAGTCATTTTTTATGTGTTCTTTAATCCCATCATAACAAAATACAATTGAGCATGAATTTTGCATCTTATCTCTTATTTGAAAAACCAAGTATTTGAAAGATCATGCAAATATTCATGCTAAAAAATAGTGCCGCTTGTTGGCTAACAATGCTTTCCTTTGGGACATTTATTTGTATGATGAAACCAGAACATATTCAAGAATAAGAATCGTGAAAAATTTATCTATCCTATTCAATCGCTTTCGCTCCAACTCGATTCTGCTTTATTGCCTACAAATCATGATTGTGCTTTGCGGTACAACACTCGGTTTACATTATTTCGGATTTGGACAGTTAATTGTGCCTGTGACCTTAGGGGCAATTGCGACCGCACTGACCGACTTTGATGATCGTCTCAGTATCCGTTTACGAAATCTGATCTATGTCTGCGTACTGTTCTTTACGGTCAGTACCATTTTAGAGTTTCTTGCCCCCTATAAATTTTGGTTCATTGTTTATCTCAGCCTCTCGAGTGCAGCGCTGGTCATGATGGGTGCACTTGGGCAACGTTATGCCACCATTTCCTTTGGCACAATTTTACTGTCGATCTACACCATGTTCGGTCTAGGTGAATATCCAGATTGGTATCAGCAACCGAGTTATTTTGTATTAGGTGCCTTATGGTATGGGCTAACTTCAATCTTATTTTTTGTGATTCGCCCAACCTTGCCTTTACAAGAAAAGATCTCAACTATTTTTCAGGAGCTTGCTGAATTACTTCAAGCCAAATCACGTTTATTCGACCCAGATAATATTGATAATGTCGAAACACTTCTATTCGAACTTTCTCAAAAAAATAGTCAAGTGGTCAGTCGTCTGAATCAAGCTAAAAACTCCTTACTAACGCGCTTAAAAGCGTCTCGGGTGAACAACACCAGTATTTATTGGCTGAACTTATATTATTTTGCCCAAGATATGCATGAACAAGTCACGTCCAGTTATCTGCATTATGAAAAAATTCATCAGAACTTTAGCCGCAGTGATTTAATTTTCCGTATTCAAAAAAATATGCAGCTACAAGCCTTGGCATGTCATGATTTAAGCCAAGCGATCTTGCAGCATCAGAGCTATCAACCGCGTGAATCTGCCCGTAAGGCATTGGACAATCTAGAATCATCGATGTGTGATTGGGTACAACAACATCCCCATAATCTTGAAGTTAAAAATCTAGAATTGATCTTCAATAATTTAAAAAGTGTGCATGAGCAGTTTGCTCAACTGCAACTCAATCAAAATATTGAACAGCTTTCACCGCAGCAACATCAGGATCATTTGAACTTACTCGATGATGATATTCAGGGTGTGCAGGATCTGCTTTTAAAAATCAAACAGCAACTCAGTCCACAATCGGCGCTGTTCCGTCATGCGGTGCGTTTGGCTGTGATCTTTGCAGTGGGTTATGCCATTTCCTTATTGCCTTTTGCCCAAAATGGCTACTGGATTTTACTTACCAGTTTATTCGTTTGCCAAATCACCTACTTTGCTACCAAAAGTCGTCTCAAACTCAGAACCATCGGTACTTTACTCGGGGTGTTGTTAGGTATCCCCATTCTTTATTTTGTCCCCAGTATTGAGGGGCAACTACTCCTCACTGTGATTTGTGGGGTGTTATTTTTCTATTTAAGACAAAAAAAATATGCACTCGCCACGGTGATGGCCACCTTAATGGTGTTATTGATTTTTAATTTAAAGGGGGCAGGTTTTAGTATTATCCTGCCACGCATGATTGATACTTTTATTGGCTGTGCCATTGCATGGCTCGCAGTCAATTTTATTTGGCCCGATTGGAATTTCCGCAATATCTCCAGCAATATTAAAAAAAATAATCAAACCACCTTCGATTATTTTCATGTGGTGGTACAGCAATATCATCAAGGGCGTGAACTCGATCTGGAATACCGAACCACTCGACGTGCCGCACATAATGCTCAGATTGAGCTGTCTAATATGATCTCAAGTCTGAGTACCGAACCTCAGCCCAACCAAGAACTCATTCAACATGCGTTTCGCTATTTGGTCTATAGCCATAGCCAACTCAGTTATGTCTCAGCCTTGGGACATCAACGGGAAAAAATCGAAGATCTGAAACTGCTCCAACTGCTGGATAAAATTGAAGAGCTACTCAAGCAAAGCTTGATCGAACAAGCACCCATTCCACAACATCAGGTGGAACACTTGCTTAAAGAAATTGAAACATTGAATCTGCAAGAGCAGATCTCTGAACAGCATCCCTTGTTGTTAAAACAAATGAGTCTGCTGCTAGAAACGTTGACTGAATTAGTATCGTTAAAAAATAAACTGCTCAGCTTAGAAATTAAGTGAGCAGTCAATGGAAGCCAAAATTAATTCAACCCGTCTTGCTGACGTGCCAGCATATGCTGTTTCAAAGCTTGGCGTGGAGAACTAAACCAGAATACGATCAAAACCAGACTGGCTAAAGCAAAGGCCCAGATATGGAAATGGGTATACAGTACCCGAACCAATTCAATCACGACAAAATAACTGACCATCATCAACATCGAGACTGCCGCTGCGACTGTTCCTTTGGACACTTCAGATGACATTAAGGCAAAGCGATACATCACCGAGAAGCTAATCCCCTCACCCAAGCTCACTAAAGTCATGCCAATCAAGAGACAAGGCACCAGATAAGTCTGCCAAATCACACCCAACACCAAGAAGGCCGTACCCAATAACATGATCGGCAAACCAAATAGAATGGTTTGACCGAGAGGGAAACGATCAATGATCTTGATCAGGATGATATTGCCGGCAATCAAGCCAAAGAACACAGGGAACTGTGCCAAGCCATATTGCACACTGCTCAATTTCAGCTCATCCACCAAAATAATCGGTGATAAGGCAATCCATAACATCAACGGCATCCCCACCATCGGTAAGGCAATGCTTAAGCCCAAGAAACGGCGGTTGCTCAATACTTTTTTAAAGTCATCAAAGATATAACTAAAAGGCTGCTTCAGTTGTTTACGACTTTCTTGGGGCGCTGGCATAAATTTCTTTAAACCAAACCAACTCAAGAAAGATACCGCAGCAATGGCGACAAAGCCCCAATGCCATGACACATAATCAATCAGAAATGCACCCAATACAGGGCCCAGTAAAGGTGCCAATAAGGAGATATTCGCCATCAGTGCCATGACTTTGATCGCGTCGCGCTCTTCAAAGGTTTCTTGAATCGCAGCATAACCCACCGCAGAAATGACGCTCAGCCCCATACCCTGCAAGAAACGCAGTGTCAGGAATTGTTCAATATTATGGGTCAGTAATATCAGCAAACAGCACAGCGTAAAAAATGCCACACCAGCCAAGAGCACTTTTTTACGCCCGAGACGGTCTGAAAGCGGCCCCAACAGCCAGGCAACACTGGCACCGCCCAATAAATAGAATGACATTGACGAGGGTGCCCACGTTGCACTGACCGCAAATTGTTCTGTAATCGACAACATCGCAGGTTGAATCAAGTCATTACCGATATAAACTGAAAATTCGAATAGCACTAAAGCTAAAGGAAACATGAGCGTTATACGGTTTAACGTCATGTTCTGATTATTCGTCATCATGTTTTATTCACAAAAATAACCAACTCGTGTGCGTCCCATTTTTCAAAACGAAAAAGGGATCATCACCACAAGATTTTATGGCTTAGATTTAAATTAAATTTTGATTCCATGCTGTGAACCAGCATGTGATAAATGTGAAAACACCGTATTCACTGGGTGTATATAAGAAAAACAATTTATTTACGTGAGATTGGTAAACGTTTTACCATTTGGCTAAATTGCCACGCGCAACTGTAGCACTTTTTCAAAATGACCGCAATTTAAACAATCCATCACAGCAATTCAGCAATGTGCATAACCGAAAAGTTATCCACAATTTTGCTGAACTTTTATCCACTGTTTAATAATGCACAAAATTATGGGCATAACTCAAATTGGAAAGTTTCGGTATTCTCTCCTCTAGCACATTGATAACTTTGCTTCTTATTGACGACTTTCCAAGTATTCTGGTCGCGTTTTAATTGATACTCAGTACGTACCGCAATCACAGAATCATCCAACTGTGCTTGCTCCACTGTCACTTGTGCATCGGTTGGGTTTTCCGCACGATTGAATTGCTGATCTATTTTTAAATTACTGTCTTCATGAAACAGATTGGGTTGATCCGATAAAATCACATGCATCACTGTACTCTTTTGCACTTCTGCTTGCTGTTGCGAGGGTGCAATCGGCTGATTACATGCAGTGAGGAATAAAGCAGAACCTAACATCAGTGCCATTTTATGCATTTTGTACCTATCCAATCCATTTAGCTCATTTATGCTACTATGCAAAACTGAATGGCCACGCAACAAAATGTATGTGGCGTGCATTAAATTTGTTGTCATCATTCAAGATGATGATCATAACAAATGATTAAAAAAACACAGTTTATAACATCAAAATCACCTTAGTTTGGACATGCCGATATGTCAGATTTAGCAAAGAAATTAACGATTATTTTAATCCTTGGGAGCACCGCCTTAGGTTGCTCGAAAAAACAGGAAGACCCTGCCAGTGAAGCTGCAATGGCAACTGAAACTGCCGCTGCAGACAGTCAAGCAGTGCAAGACAATGCCGTTCAAAATCCAGAGCAATTAGTCAGCAATCAACAAAGTGCTTTGGAACAGAATCGTCAATTGGTCAAAAGCGCACAATTGCAATTTGAAGTGAAGGATGTGCTAAAAACCACATCAGCACTAGAGCAGCAGTTATTGCAATACAATGGTTATATCGAAGAGAAGCAGATTAATTATCAAGTCAGTGACCGCTCTGAACGTGATCGAATTGATGGCAGTGTCGACATCTATGAAAAGATTACCCCCACAGTGCAACTCACGGTTCGTATTCCCAATGCACAAGTCACCAGCTTCTTAAATAATTTACTGCCACTCATGCTGAACTTTAATACCCAAAGCTATGAAGCCAAGCGTTATGAGTTAAAATTGCTCGAAGAAAAACTCAATACCGCCAATCAAAGTAACAGCGGATCCAATGCAGTGAACAATCAGCTACAGCAACTGACCAATTTAGAAGTCAAAGACCGTTTGGCTTATAGCACCATTCGACTGGAATTCTTCCAGCAATCACAAGTGCGTAAATCCCATGATCTGAATATCAATCGTATTGCCACCTTAGACAGTGATCCGCTATTCAGTCGAATTTGGGAAGCGATTAAAGTGGGCTTATATGGCTTTAGAGAAACCATCATTTGGCTTGTGATGCTGTGGCCGCTGTATTTGGCAATTGCCATTTTATGGGGAGCTCGCCGTTGGTACAAGGCTAAAAAATCTAAAATCGAATAGTTCAATTATTGACTTTTGATCAAGAGTATTTTGCTCATCAATAGATTTTTCTAATATAGCCTTATAACTCATTGAAGTCTGTCATATTATCTGTCGTGAGATTTTTTTTATGACACGATTCCAATGAGTTATCTATTATTGTTATGTGCAGAGGACTTTTAATATAAAAGTTGCACATTAATTGCATTGAGGCGATCTGTACTCATGTAGATTGCTAAATCACATTGGCCGATAGAGTTACCTCTTGATGCTCCCATTGAATGTATTCCAACTGCAACAGTACTTATAAACCATGGGCCTCCGCTATCCCCCCCAGCACAGGCTAATCCAGGGCTACTACTTGGCGGTACTAAGGCAATCCAAGTATTTGAACATTGTATATTATTATTAGGGCCACATAATGGGTCTCCATTACTTTGAACTGGTTTATAAGCAACTGATGTTACGTCACCACAACTGAAACCAGTCGTGATGCCATAATGGCAATAGTTCTGTCCTACAGCGGTACTTGCTTGTGATCTTCTGCCTGTTAATGTGCGAGGGGTTGTAGATGATTCAGCATAGAATTTAGCTTCATTAGTACCATTTGTCGTATACCACTTTACATCCGTAGTACTTGTTAAGGATGAAGACTGTGGCGTTAAAGTATGTGATGCTCCATCAACACCTGTATAAGATGCTGTTGTATTATTTTGGCCACAATGGCCAGCCGTTGCCACACCAGTAGTTGAACCTGATGTTTGTTTGACTACAAACCCAGTTGTACAGCCTTCTCCTGTAGTACTATTAATTATTGTACCGCTTCCTCGTACAGCTTCTCTTGACAAAGGGGCTCCAATATACATAAGCCGAATAGGTATATTTAATAGACTTTTTACTTGATTTAATTTTGTTAGATCATCGTTGCTTTTCAAAATTGTAAGAACAATTTCTCCTGTTTTCTCATCTACATAACTGCCTTGGAGATTTGGATAAATTTGCTTTATTTCATTTATATGATTATCTAATAAGTCATTGAGTTGTTGGTTTGTATATTGAGCGTTTTCTTCAAATTCAACTTTTAACTCAAGTGGAATATTTGACTGTTTTAGTTTAGAAAATTGTGGTTGAGGAATCGTAAGTGCTTTATTTCTCTCTTTAGAGTTGCCAACTAATTTTACCACTATTTTAGAGTATGGTTCGTGCTCGATATAAATTCCAGCCAACCTATCTTTATATTTTGCGCGCAACTCTTCTACTATTTTGGCTGAATAGTCTTCTGTTAAAAACCTTCTATAAGCTTTTTCTGGATCTATTTTAGTAAGCTGTGCATATTTAGCAGAATCTGATTTTAATGCATATTCAAACTCTGAAGTTTTAGTTTTATCAGCCGCTATAGTACTAACTGAAGTAAAGGCTGTTAAAATACTTAAAATATAATACAAACTTTTCATCAACTTAATTCCTGATATTTAGATTTTAATTTTTTAAACAATTAATTTTAAGAACCTCTCTGACATATTAAAGAATAGAAAAACGTAATCACCTCGAATCAGGGCTAAGATATTTATTTAAGACAATGAAATAATTGTAATTTTTATGACTATTTAAATCCAATTTTAGTTCTATCAGATCTAATCATAAATTTTTTCATAAACAAGATAGCGAATCGCTCACAAGTTGTGATGATCTTATCTCCTTAAGTAGGATTCAGGTTAATTAAGATCAATTTACTCTATGCCAAATTTTTAAATATTTAAATATTATTTTTCCTTTTTTATGGTAACTTTTTAATTTTTAAAAATTAATATTTTTGAATAATTAATTTATGGCCTAATATATCAATATAATTAGATATATTTGTTAATTATAATAATCTGAGCCTATCAAAGCTATTTTACAAGATTACTTCTTTGGAGCCACTTATGTGAATAAAATTTAAATTCAAACATAAGGTGCGACAGATTTAATGATTGCGATTTTATGGGGCATTCGTCGTTGGTATAAAGCTAAAAAATCTAAAATCGAATAGTTCAATTATTGACTTTTGATCAATAGTCTTTTGCTCATTTATGCATTTTTACTCATGAATAGATTTTCTAAAATGCGTTCCAGTTTTTAGAGATTTATTTTTGAGTAATCGCATGAGCAATATTTTAATTATTAATGGTGCCAAACAATTTGCACATTCGAATGGTGAGTTGAACGACACCCTGACCGAGTTTTCTCAAGCACATCTAAGCACCTTAGGTCATCAGGTACAAGTGACTCGTACCGACAGTGACTATGATATTCAAGCCGAAATTGCCAAATATCTATGGGCAGATGTGGTGATTTACCAAATGCCAGGTTGGTGGATGGGCGCACCATGGACCATGAAAAAATACATCGATGATATCTTTACCATCGGCCATGGTTCACTGTATGCCAGCGATGGCCGTAGCCGTTCAGATGCATCGAAAAAGTATGGTTCGGGTGGCCTAATCCAAGGTAAAAAATACATGTTGTCTTTGACATGGAACGCACCGATGGAAGCCTTTACCGATCCGGACCAGTTCTTCCACGGTGTTGGCGTGGATGGCGTTTATTTACCTTTCCATAAAGCTAATCAATTCTTGGGTATGGACTCACTGCCGACCTTTATTGTGAATGATGTCATTAAGGCGCCAAACGTACCAAGTTATATCGAAGCGTATAAAACCCATTTAGATCAGTTGTTTGCCACAAGCCATTAAGTGAGAAAATATCATGCTAACCATTATTGCTGAAATTTATACGCATGCAGGTGCGGAACATCGCCAAGCAGTTTTAGATGCTTTTCAAAAAATCATTCCAACGGTACTGGCAGAAGATGGTTGTCATGGCTATGAACCCTTGATTGATCATCTTCCTGCGATTGAGATGCAAGCAACTGATGAAAATATGATTGTCATGTTAGAGAAATGGCAAAGTACTGCTCATTTAGCAGCCCATATGCAAACTGCCCATATGCAGCAGCATTTTGAAGCTACTAAAGAGCATGTTGCGGATGTAAAAATCCGTATTCTAAACAGCAGCATCTAAACCCAAGACGATCAGTAAAGGAATGCTTACTGATCGTACTTTATTCATAATATCATTGGCATAGAGAAATCTCTTAAACAATAGTTCATAGTAGAATTTGCTCAAATGTCCAATATATTAAAAAGCTATCCTCCAGATGCAAGAGACAATTAGAAATAGAGTAACCCCAACCTAAACAAGATTGAGAAATGAGTTTTGGGATGTAGCCCCAAAGTTAAGAAAAATTGGGGGAAATAGAGAATTTACTTTAAAGTTGAGCAAGGAACATCAAATATTCTTTTATCTTGATGGGATAATAAACTTTCCCATTTTTGTTGTTTTTTACTAAGCCAACCATAGAATTCTGTATAAACATCCCCTTTTAAGTTCAATGCATCTTTATATTTATCTGAAAGTAAGAATTTTCCCATTACACATAGGGAGTTAATTTGAGTGATCTCCATATCTTTTTCGAAGTCATCATTTTTACCAGAATCACGTAAAAGCCTTTCAAAAAACATTGCTTTTGATATTGAGGAATCATAAATACTTTTTGTTAAGTCAGATGGTTGTTGTTGTAATGCTTTTGCATAAACAATACTATCAAAACCAATTAAAATAGGAGGTAATGGTATTTGCAATACAAGTTGTTCTTTTGGAGGTGTTTTATTACTACAACCACTAGAAAGTAATAAAAGACATATGAGTATAATTTTTTTAGCAGCTAACATATTACCAGTTCCTTGAACCTGTATTAGTATCTGGATATCGACGATCACTAGCTAATAGTTTTAATGCTTGAGGATCATAATCTTGATTAAAAATTTGCTTAAATAACTGTCTATTAATCACTGTTCCATTGTAATTATTTCGAGCTAATTCAGTTGCATTTTTTACAAGTTCGGTAGGATTGAGTGTATCTATAGTTCCTTTCAAAGATACCAGATCTAAGACTGAAAATGATGTTTTAAATCTGATGGAGAAATTTTTTGATTCAAATTCAGCCATAAGAACTGCAATTTCTTTTAATGCATGCTTTTTTAGATAATATTGAAATTCCACATATTTTACTGTGTGAAATGATGGTCTATGCAATAAAGCGTCATTTATTTGGTTTAAATCGAATTCCATACCATATCGAACAGCTAATAAAAACTCTAATTTATTTCTTTTTTCGACTAATTCCCATGCCCATTGAGGCATCATAAAGTTATAAGGTTGAACAATTTTTCGATTAAATTGAAAAGTACAGAAAGGTTGAGGGACATTACATTGTTCAACTTTTTGAGGCCAAGCTCCCATAGCTTCTGATGATGGATCTATTTGTTGAGCCATAATATTTACTCCCATTTATCCATTGGTTTAGAAAGGTCAAAAGTCTCAACTTTTACATCTGTAGCTGTGATTCCAGTGGTTGTAAGAGCTGTTTTCCCATCTTCGTCAGTGTGACCATCTATTTGTTCGCCGGTGGAGAGGGTGATAGTGTAAAAAAAATCAGCAATTGGCTCTTGGGTAACTTCATTCTTGAAATAAAAAGTGACGCTATTTTCTGTTTGTTCTGCCTTATTGGCGAAGCTATCAGTCATAACAGTTTTATTATTTATATTTGAACTTAAGCTACTTCCTTTACTATCCCCCACAACATGAGATTGTTTCGGCAAAATTTTAGCACCACAAGTAAGCTGATCACCGACATAAGCAACAGCTTTGCCATCAAGAATAATATGATCATGACTTTTTTTTGTTTTAGAACCATGTGTCGCAGCAAAGAACTTTTTATGCTTCTGTTTATTCAGAAACTCTTGTTCAGCAGCAATACGTTTGTGAATTTCCTCTACAGATAAATTGGACACTTCATCTTGGGATAAATTTTTTTAGGATTCACTTCTACACCCTCATTCTTATTTAATTGAATAGTTAATATCAAATACATTATTTTTATTTATTTAGCTAACAAAAACTTATATAGACCTTTAATTAGCATATAATATCAACAAATAGTGATAAATAAGTTTATATATTTATATTTCGTATTATAAAAATAAATTTTCATTATTAACTTTGATTTATGAACAATAAAAAAGCGCATCTTACGATACGCTTTTGACAGAACTTCTTTTATTTAATCAAGCATTAGAGATCAAATAATTTACCTGGGTTCATAATCCCATTCGGGTCAAACGCCAATTTCAATGCTTTCATATATTCAATTTCTTCAGGCGAACGCGAATATTCCAAATATGGCTTCTTAGTCATACCGACACCGTGCTCGGCAGAGATCGAACCATCATACTTTTTCACGGTCTCAAACACGTATTTATTCACCACCTGACACTTGGCAAAGAATTCATCTTTGGTCAGGTTTTCAGGTTTTAAAATATTGAGGTGCAAGTTACCGTCACCAATATGACCAAACCAGCAAATTTCAAAGTCTGGATAATTATCCGCAACAATCGCATCAATTTCTGCAATAAACGCAGGTACATGGGTAATTAATACAGAAATGTCATTTTTGTATGGAATAAACGGCGCAATCGACTCTGAAATATCTTCGCGTAAACGCCATAAGCTTTGCGCCTGTTCAAGGCTTTGGCTCATCACGCCATCAATCACCCAACCTTGTTCCATACAATGCTCAAAAATCTGCATTGCCTTGTCCATGATTGGTTCATACGGTGCTTCAAATTCCAATAACACATAGAACGGACATTGTGTTTCAAATGGACGTTGTACATGACCGCGATCCAACACTTTCTGCATTGCCAATTCGCCAAAGAATTCAAAAGCAGTCAGGTCGATTGCATTTTGGAAAGCATGTAATACAGGCATGACTGCTTCAAAATCAGGTGCACCCAATACCATCACTTGTAAGTTTTGTGGCTGACGCTCAAGCTTGATTTCAGCTTCTGTCACTAAACCTAACGTACCTTCACCACCGATAAATAAATGCTGTAACGAATAACCAGTCGCATTCTTAATCATGCCTTTGTTTAAACGCAGTACATCACCTTTACCTGTCACTACAGTTAAACCGAGTACCCAGTTACGGGTCATGCCGTATTTGATCACTTTAATGCCGCCGGCATTGGTACCGATGTTACCGCCAATCTGGCTTGAGCCTGCAGAAGCAAAATCGACTGGATAATACATACCCTGTTCTTCGGCATAATTCTGTAATTGCTCAGTCACCACGCCTGCTTGAACACGGACCATACGATCTGCGGGGAAGAATTCAAGAATCTGGTTCATCTTGTCAAAGCTAATTACGATCTCACCATTGGCAGCCACTGCACCCGCTGAAAGGCCAGTACGACCACCCGATGGGGTAATCGCCACATTAAACTGGTTGGCAAGTTTGACAATGGCCTGAACTTGTTCAGTGCTTGAAGGGAAAACGATGACTGATGGGTTCGGATCAAAATGTTTGGTATGATCTCGTCCCCAATTTTCCAAACTGTCGGCATCGGTTTTAATTCGGTTTTCACCCACAATTGCCGTTAATTGGGTCAATAACTCAGGTGTTAAAGCGACTGAAGCATTCATCGTTTACAGGCCTAGCAAGAAGTAAAGATAGAGCATTTGAATAACAACACAATATTTTTCAATATCTTAAAATGGTGTATTCAACATATAGAAACTCGGCAGAACAGCGCAAACCTGATGTTTTCAGATTTGACTATCAGATCTCTGCATTTTACATATAAGCAGGCACGGGATAAAGCTTAGGATAAAGATACTGTAATAACAAAATGTGTATAACCAATAAAATTCAGCTTCAACTGAAAAATTATCAATAATTCTGCTGTGCTAATTTTAAACCAAATATTTATATCTCAAAGCTCTATGCTATAGTACTGCAACTAAATTTTGGCCTTTGTAGCGGAGCCGTAATGAGCCAACATCTATCACTACCTAAAGACAAAATCCGTTTCCTTCTGTTAGAAGGTGTGCATCAAAATGCCATCGATACCTTAAATGCAGCGGGTTATACCAACATCGATTATCACAAAACTGCGCTTGAAGGCGATGCTTTAAAAGAAGCAGTTAAAGATGCTCACTTCATTGGTATTCGTTCCCGTACGCAATTAACTGAAGAAATCTTTGAAGCTGCGAACAAACTGATCGCAGTCGGTTGCTTCTGTATTGGTACCAACCAAGTCGATTTAAAAGCGGCGATGTCTCGTGGTATCCCTGTATTCAACGCACCGTATTCAAATACACGTTCGGTTGCAGAATTGGTTCTTGCTGAAACAATTCTGTTGCTTCGTCGTGTACCTGAAAAATCGAAAGATACACATGCGGGCGGTTGGAATAAAGCTGCGGTGGGTTCATTTGAAACTCGTGGTAAGACTCTAGGTATCGTCGGTTACGGCTCGATCGGTTCACAACTTTCTGTATTGGCAGAAAGCTTAGGTATGAAAGTCATCTATTTTGATGCTGTGACTAAATTACCATTGGGTAATGCACGTCAAGTTGGCTCTTTAGATGAACTTTTAGCAACTGCGGATGTGGTAACGCTACACGTTCCAGATGTTCCATCTACGCGTAATTTCTTCAAGAAAGAACAATTCGCGAAAATGAAAAAAGGCTCAATCTTCTTGAACGCAGCACGTGGTACCTGTGTGGTGATCGAAGATTTAGCAGATGCGATCAAATCAGGTCACATCGCGGGTGCAGCGGTTGACGTATTCCCGAAAGAACCAAAAGCCAATGGTGAAGAGTTCCTATCTCCACTTCGCGGTTTAGACAACGTGATCTTAACCCCTCACGTGGGTGGTTCGACCATGGAAGCGCAAGCAAACATTGGTTTAGAAGTGGCTGAAAAATTCGTTGCTTATTCAGACAAAGGGATGACCCTTTCTGCGGTGAACTTCCCAGAAATCGCATTACCACTTTCTGATGGTCAGCACCGTTTGCTTCACATCCACAAAAACGTGCCAGGTGTGTTATCGAAAATCAACACCTTGTTCGCTGAACAAGGCATCAACATCTCTGGTCAGTCTTTAATGACCAAAGGTGATATCGGTTACTTGGTAATGGATGTTGACGCATCTGCATCTCAAGAAGCGCTTGATACCTTGAACCATGTTGAAGGTACCATCCGCGTTCGCGTATTGTTCTAAGTAATATTTAGAATAATGTCGAAAAAGCCACAGTTGATGCTGTGGCTTTTTTATGGGCGTTTGACTTATTATGTGAATATTATACCAACTGTTAAATAATAAAATGTCTAGCCCTGTACTAAAAACACCACTCCATGCTTTATTGCTATTAATGATTGCCATGTTGTGTGTACAAGGCAGTGGTTCTTTGGCCAAAATTCTGTTTCAAAGCTTTCCCGTATTAACCGTTTCCGCTATGCGCCTATTTTTTGGTGCGATCATATTGGCGGTGATTTTTAAGATCTGGACCATCAACTTCAAAGTAGTGCGCTGGAAAGCGATTCTCACTTATGGGGTGGCACTTGCAGGGATGAATGCGCTGTTCTATTTATCACTAGAACGCTTACCGCTAGGCCTTGCCGTTGCCTTTGAATTTATTGGGCCTTTAAGCGTCGCGCTGTATCATGCTCGGCAGAAATATGACTTCATCTGGGTTGGCTGTGCCATTCTGGGCTTAATGTTGCTGTTTCCTTTGCAACAGGCACAACAAGGTCTCGACATGCTTGGCGTATTCTTTGCCATCAGTGCAGGTGCATGTTGGGCACTGTATATTATTGCAGGGCAAAAGCCTTCGGGCATCTCGGGCAACCATACGGTTTGCTTAGGCATGTCGATTGGTATGCTCTGTCTGCTGCCTTTCGCTCTCTTTTCAGGAGCAATCGATCGGGTGTTTGAACTGCCTAATTTATATTATTTTATCGGGCTAGCTATTTTAGCCAGTGCTCTACCATTTACCCTAGAAATGATTGCGCTACGCAGTTTAACCCCACTCAGTTTTGGTACCTTGATGAGCTTGGAACCTGCGGTGGCTGCCCTCTCAGGCTTTATCTTCCTCGGTGAAATGTTGCTTTGGAATCAATGGCTGGCACTGGGCACGATTATTATTGCCTCAATTGGCTGCACCTTTACCACGCAACAAGCGCGACAGCAAAAAGAGGCCAAATAAATGCTCTTGCCTCTGTATCAGAAAAACGCTCTCGCTTATTTTGGAGATCTTAGATGAAAAATCTCCAATTGGTTGCTGTGCTGTACATGGTGTTGTCCATGTTGTCCTATCAAATCAGCGCATCCTTTGCCAAGCAATTAATCGCCACGCTTGATCCACTCACCGTGACCATCTTAAGACTGTGTTTTGCGACCATTCTGGTGGCAATCATGTTCCGTTCATGGAAAATCATTTCCAAATTGAAGGAGCTAAAATGGCGAGATTTACTCTGTTATAGTGCAGCCTTAGGCTGTATGAATATTCTATTCTATACCTCTTTAGGCAAGTTACCTCAAGGCATTGCAGTCGGTTTAGAGTTTATTGGCCCATTGGGTTTGGCTCTACTCTCGATTAAACAGCGCAGTGATTATATTTGGGTGGCCTTTGCGATTTTAGGCATTGTCTTAATGGTGCCTTGGCACAGTGCCAATGCACAGCATTTTTCCTATATCGGTGCAGCCTGTGCGCTGGGTGCAGGATTCTTCTGGGCCTTATATATTTATTATGGGCATCGCGTGGTACAGCAAAATATTGGCATGCATGCGCTAACTATTGCCATTGGTCTATCCGCACTCACCATGCTACCTTTCGGTCTTTGGAGTAATGCACCCGCACTGATGGATACCCAGTATTGGGGCAAAGCACTGGTGATTGCCCTAATGGCAACTGCGATTCCTTATGCTCTGGACTTAATGGCACTCAAACGTCTGACTAAGCTCAGTTATGGGACACTTTCCAGCCTTGCGCCGGCATTAGCGGCATTAGCAGGTTTGGTGCTGCTACATGAGCGCATTAGCTTAATTCAATGGGTGGCTTTGGCTTGCATTATGGTGGCTTCGATTGGTGTTACCTTACGCAGTGGAAAAGCTTAGTTGGATCTAAGCCTCTATCCCGTAATAATTTGGTAGCCCAAACGACAGATCAAAATACTCACCAGTATCAGGAATAAAATACGGATAAAGCCACTGCCGTATTTTAGAGCCAAACGCACCCCCAATAATGAACCTGCAATATTGGCAACCGCCATCATCAACCCCAAGGCAAACAACACATGTCCGGTTGGGATGAAGAAACTCAGCGCTGCCAGATTGGTCATGAAATTGCCAATCTTTGACAATGCCGAAGCATGTAGAAAGTCGACTTGCAAGAAACGAATAAAAAAGAAAATAAAGAAACTGCCCGTCCCTGGACCAAAAATACCGTCATAGAAACCAATCGCCAAGCTACCAATCGCAGCCAGTAGCAATAACTTTGGCGTGATTTTTTGATCGACATGGACTTGCCCAAACTGCTTTTTAGCGAAGGTATAAATCGCAATCACAATCAGCATAATCAAGACAATCGGTCTTAAGATATGCGTCGGCACCAATGACACACAGGCCGCCCCAATAAAAGAGCTAATAAAGGCAAATAATGCAATCACACCGAGTAATGACCATTGCAATTTGACCCGACGCACAAATGAAAATGCAGCCGAACCTGTACCACAAATCGAGGCTAATTTATTGGTACCAAATAGGGTCGCAGGGGCTGTTTGTGGTAATGCCCCCATCAAGGCAGGAATCTGAATCAAACCGCCGCCACCGACAGCAGCATCAATGGTTCCTGCACAAAAAGCAAAGAACACCAGTGTCAGAATCAGTTCCCATTCCATTGACTATAATACCTTTATAAATTTAACAAGCGTTTCGGTACCAGACGTTTTTTATCGGTGATTTCAGCCAACCCTAGGCAACGTTCACCATCAAAAACCAGCACTTCAGCCGCAGCTTCATGCTCAATATTACTTTCCTGACCGTTACCAAAGTACTTTTCCCGTCCTTCTGGCAATTGCACACGAGGAAAATGCTCAACAGGTGCATAGACAGGAAGTAATAATGCATCACGTTGTTCTTGAGTCAGGCTTTCGAGATATTCAATGGTATAACTTGGATTAATCTCAAAATGTCCTGTTTGGGTACGATGCAATTTAGTTAAATGCCCACCACAGCCCAAAGCCTCGCCAATATCTTCACCTAATACACGGATATAAGTGCCTTTTGAACAGGTCACATCCAATGTCAGACTATCTTCAGTAAAGCCAAGCAAGCTTAAGTTATAAATGGTGACTGGACGTGCTTCACGCTCAATCTCAATGCCTTTACGTGCCAATTCATAGAGTGGACGACCATCACGTTTCAAAGCCGAATACATCGGTGGCACTTGCTGAATATCACCACGAAATTTTGCCAAAACCTGCTCAATATCTGCTTCTGTTAAAGCGGGTACTTCTCTCTGTTGGAGAATTTCACCTTCAACATCACCTGTCGCTGTGGTTTGTCCTAATTTGACCGTGGTTTGATAACGCTTGGTTGAATCCAGTAAGTAATGTGAAAACTTAGTTGCTTCACCTAAACAGATCGGCAATAAACCGGTCGCCAATGGATCGAGCGCACCTGTGTGGCCTGCTTTTTGTGCATTAAAAAGTCGACGCACTTTTTGCAGCGCAGAATTAGAACTTAAACCTAAAGGCTTATTTAATAGGAAAACACCGCTTAAATGGCGGTAAGAACTTTTTTTCATAAAAGAAAAGTCAAAGCATAAAGGCCTATTTTAGCAAAACTCGGCCTAGGATTTAAAAAAGGATTGGCTTTTAGCCGCAAACAGACATAAAAAAATGCGCCAAAGGCGCATTTTCTTGCTTTACAACAAAGTTAAAACTAACCTTGTTTACGAGCTGGTAACTTTTCACGAATACGTGCAGCTTTACCAGACAACTCGCGTAGGTAGTAAAGTTTAGCACGACGAACGTCACCACGACGTTTCACTTCGATTTTAGCAACGATTGGAGAGTGAGTTTGGAAAACACGCTCAACACCAACACCGCTAGAGATTTTACGAACTGTGAAAGCAGAGTTCAAACCACGATTTTTCTTCGCGATTACAACACCTTCAAATGCTTGAAGACGTTCACGTTCACCCTCTTTTACTTTAACTTGAACGATAACTGTATCGCCCGGTGCAAAAGCAGGGATGTCTGATTTTAACTGTGCATTTTCAACAGCTTGAACTAAAGGATGTTTACCACTCATGTGGAATCTCCAATATGTGCGGGAGAGAAGAGGTCTCTGACACCGCTGGGAATAGAGGCTAAAGCGCATATCTCCCGTTTAACTTTCCCTTTAGGGCAAAATTGCCTTAAAGAGCCTATTTTTAACTTAAACCAAGTTTAAGTAAAACTCGAAGCAACGCTTCTCGTTGGGTGCGAAGATAAACTGATACCAGTTTAACCTTTCGAATTTTTTAACCATTTAATTTGCTGTTTGCTCAACTCTACTTTTTCCACCAATTCTGGTCGACGCTCTAAAGTACGTTGATAACGCTGCAAAAAACGCCATTTCTCAATATTGGCATGATGTCCTGATTTAAGTACCTCAGGCACATCCAACCCTTCGAAACAGTCAGGCTTGGTATATTGTGGACAATCCAATAGACCATCCACAAAAGAATCTTGTATCGCAGATTGCTCGTCAGACATGACATTGGGCAATCGACGAATAATACTGTCGAGCAATACCATCGCAGGAAGTTCACCACCCGATAAGACATAATCCCCAATTGACCATTCTTGATCAACATAATGCTGGATTAAACGCTCATCGACCCCTTCATAACGACCACACAATACAATCAAACCATCATAGTCAACGAATTGCTGTACTGCCTGTTCATTTAAGGTTTTGCCTTGCGGTGACATATACACCACTGGCGCATGAACACAGCCCGCTTGCATTGCAAGTTGTTTAGCATGGGTAATTGCTTGTGCCAACGGCTCAGCCATCATCACCATACCCGGACCACCACCGAACGGACGTTCATCCACTCGTTTATAGTTGCCCTCAGCAAAATCTCGTGGGTTAATGCAAGTCACTTGCACGATGTCACGCTTTGCTGCACGCCCGCTAATCCCGTGCGCTGTAATCGCTTCAAACATTTCAGGAAACAATGTGATGACTGCAAAAAACACCGCAGACTCCTCTATTTTCCTGCTGCGCGACCGTCCCCGAAAGGACTAGTAGTCTACGCCCCAATTAACGTAAATACGACCAGCTTCAAGATCAACGCGTTGTACCACATCTTTATGCCAAGGAATCATTCGCTCTTCAGCGTCAATGCTATCAGGCGTCGCTTTGACAACCATGACATCATTGGCACCTGTTTCAAACAGTTCGTAGATTTGACCGAGATTGACTTCTTGTTCTTCATCATCAAGACCTAACACCGTTAGACCTTTCAGATCAGACCAGTAGTACTCGTCTACATCTGCTTTTGGAAGCTGAGATTTGGCAATCCAGATATTCGCGCCAACTAGGTTTTCTGCACCAGTACGATCATTCACGTCCTTTAATGCAACAACCAAGCCTTTGCCGTGTGGTTTCCAACGTTTTACATCAATAGTTTGCCAACCTGCCTTGGTTTCAATGTACCAAGGAAGGTAGTCAAACATATTGCTCATAGGTTCTGTATTAGAGTAAACCCAGAGCCACCCATTCAATCCATAAGCTGAACGTAACTGTCCAATCTGAATACGATCTTCTGGCACATTCTGTGTCGATGTCATGGGCTACCTACTACAATTATGCAGTAGTTGCAGCTTTTTTAGCTTGAGCAGCTAAAGAAGCAACGCGATCTGAAGGTTGAGCACCTTGTGCAACCCAGTGAGCAAAACGGTCAGCATCTAAACGAACTTTTTCAGCTTTACCTTGTGCAGTTGGGTTAAAGAAACCAATACGCTCGATGAAACGACCATCACGTGCATTGCGGCTATCAGTTACAATGATTTGATAGAATGGACGTTTTTTTGCACCACCGCGCGCTAAACGAATAACAACCATGAGAACAACCTTATAATTTTTACGGATTATCCCTGCGCCGACCATCGGCAACACTTCAAACCCCTTTCATAGAGGGCGATATTCTACGTTATATTTGCTTTGAAAGAAAGATTAAATTTGGGGTTATCCACAGCTCTGAATTTAATTTATAAAATCTACTGAGTTACCAGTCTTCTGTCTCATTACCACAGCTTGATGTCGTGATATTTGCAGCCGTTTTGGTTTTACATTTAAGGCCTGTACTTGTTAATAACAAGGAATAATTCCTCGGACTTTGACTCACGGCTTTTAATGACCACGTCTGAGTATTGACCGTTAATGTTAAGGTAAATTTTTGGTTACCACTCGTTGCTGTCAAAGGTAGAAGCAAGGTGGTGTTGCACTAGGTGCGGTGTAGTAAGCGCCTTGATTCGTCGCGGTTCCTTTCAGCACAAAACCATCATAACTAAAATTGCGTGACCGATGTTTTTCCAAAAGCTCAGCAACTTTAAGCATTTCTTGTTGTGCTGTAGATAAGTCTGCACGGCGAATATAAGTGTCATAACTTGGAATCGCGATCGCAGCAATAATTGCCACGATTGCAACCGTAATCATCAATTCAATTAGGGTAAAACCTATACAAGGTTTCCGCGTTGCACAAGAACGAGTACTCGATCGGAAGTCGTAAGAAACACTCGGTCTTACCACTTCCGAAGCGACACATCGACATAACTGCATTTTATTCATTACGTTCATACCAAGTGAGTGGCACCAATTGACGGCGCATTTGATTGACAGGCAAACCACTCAACGTATTGCTACTATTCCCCGAAATCAGTCCACGTGATTGCAAATTGTTTTTACTTGTCGAACCTGCCCCAACACTCAGTGCCACAATTCCATCGCCAGATTTACCCACCAATCCAACGCTTTCAGAAAGCTGCGCTTGTTCACATACCCCAAAAGGTAAACAATAACGGTACACCTCTGTTTTCCCACGCACCTGAACTGGACAGGTAGGCCTTACGCCGCGGTCATACACACTGGCATACAAATTCTTGTTCATTACAACCATTTCATCTGTAACTTTCTTCGCATTGGCAAAAGAAACGGCCCAGCCATTTGGCATCAATGCTTTTACTTCTGCAATATTCTTATCTTTAGCTTCGTCTTTACCTAATATGCCGCGTAGCGCTTTGTCTGTTGTTGTTAAATCAATATCTTTTGTTTCTAATTTATCTACTGCCAAAGAATATAAATTGGTTTTAATTACATCGCGATCAAACAGATTATAAATAGCCCCTGAGCTAGAATCACTGGCTGGTAAACTACGATTGCCTGAGGCAATGCTAATGACAGCTAATGGTTGTTCATAGCCATAGACAGTAAAGTTTGGTGCATCAAAGAATCGTGGGCTAAGACCACCTGTTGCATGTAAATTTAGGATACGTGTCGCGCGTTGTGCAAAATCACCTGTTGTTGTATTGGCATTGATATCCACTCGCCAAACCTGCCCCCCTAAATCACCAAAATACAAATGATCAACTAAGCCATTGCCGTCACGATCAGCGACACTAATACGACTAACAACGCTATAATCCATATTCGTTACCTTTAAGGCATTCTCTTTTGCAGTATCGTTTTTAGTTGTTGCACTCGCACTTGCCCACCACAATAAATCACCATTATCAGCATCAAACATATAAACCCCCGCACCTTTTTTATTGGTTTGGTTATATGTTGGGCACTCATACCCCTTGTTACTATAAGCAGATAAACTCACACCTGTTTCCAAATCAGCACAAGTAACTGCCCCTGATGCATCATAGCCACCTCCTACAAACATCACTTGTTTACGTTGCCCTTTCCAATTGACATAAGCAATTGTAGGTTTAGACCAGCTTTGCCCCATATTCTCGATTGCGGAGAATGCTTGCCCTGCCGGATTTGCTGCAGAATAAACTTTGCCTGTATTTGGATCGATATGGAATTTAATTTCTGGCTTGTCTAGATCTGCAAGGTTAAGTGCATAATAACTACGCCCTCCCATACGCAAACCACCATATAAAGTTTGTTTTCCTGTTGCGATGACAATATCTTTATTCTTTGCTTGCTGAACAGTTGCATAAACTTTGCCATCACTGCCCATACCATAGGCATATTCAGTATAAGCAGTCCACGCACCGTCTATACCATACGGCATATCAGGCCAGAAACCTTTACGGTCTTTTACAAACGCTTTTCTTTGCTCAGCATTTTCCAGCATTTCATTTGGCACAAAAGCAAATTTCTCTTTCCCATCATCGGCATCCACGACATGTAATAACCCTTGGGTTGAACCAAAAGCAATGTAATCATCCCGATCAATTTTGTTCGTATCAAACTTAGCATATTGAGTCAGTTTTAATGGCGTAGAATGCAGTGACATCCCCATCTGCCAAAGTGGTTCACTTTGAGTAAGGCTATTTCCTGTTGCACTTTCAGGATTATCTAACTGATAGCCCAAGAGACTCATTAAATATCCCCCATAGCTATCTTTGGCAGAAGCATTTATTGCACAGCGTGCCGCACTCGAATCAGCCAAATAATCAGTTGTTACTTTTTTCAAGCTTGAACTTTCAGCAAAGGAACCATCCGTTTGACAATTTCGGTTAATCCATAACTTACGTGCTGACGTATCCGTCTTTGTTGCACGCAAAGTATTCAGTTGACCTAATGCCCCACCAGTAAATAATTTAGTGTTTTTATCTTGATCTTCTAATTCATTACTATTCCATTGATCTTTCCAATCCACCATACGGATAACATTATTTCCACTGGTCATATCTGTAACGGAATATTTTTTAAGATTTCCAAACCAATTTTGTTGATCCGCAGGTGCAAACATACTGTTATAAACGTCATTGCTTAATTGATAGGGTGTTAATGGATCAGCAGGAATTGTTTGTAAGCCCATAAATGGCGCTGATTCCACATCAGCAATATGCTGATTAAAATTGACAATACTTTGTGCAATGCCTCCTGTACTTGCTTCTGTATACCAACCACCCTTGCCTTCTTTACCCCAATATGCAAGATTCCTCACATCTCCAAGTTCTGCATCGGTTGTAGGCTGAGTCGGCAAAATGATATCAACCACATTTAAAAGTGGTCTTAGATCAGCAATAATACTCAAGAGACTCAATGCAGCATTTAATAAACTTTTTACACTACTCAACAAGGTATTGACAATACTGCCACCTGTACCGACACCAATGACCGTGTCGCCACTGAGCCGTACATAATTAAACTCTTTACCTATCCCTGCTACACCTGTTTTGATCTCAACCTGTGTTCGATAAGCAGCATTGCTATCCAATAATGCTTTGGAATAATTCGCCAAGCATGCCCAGGTCGCTGTAGAGCTACCCAACTCCCAACCACTTGGCGGACTTGCCTTACAAAAATCATTAATATTGGTTGTTGCAGTTTTTCCAAGTGATTTTTGCATAATGCGCTGTACTCCCAACGCATCAGCTGGCACAAGTTTTGGTGCATTGCCTGTTAAAACAAAAATCCCTTGTGCTTGGCATTGTGAAGTTGTCACTCCACTTATTTTTTGTTTGATCGAAGTTGGATTATCATAATCACTACTATTTACCTTCATTGGAATAGTAGTAGCACGATAGTTATAGCCAGAATAACTCGCATCCGCAGCATAGTAATAACGAACCACGCTCTTATTGGTATTACCAGACAACCATTCAAGCAGTGCTCCCAGCAAATCACCTAGCAGCCCATTGCTTGGTGTTACTTGTTCAGTACGAATGTAACCCGTTGGAATGGGATATTCTATTAATATGTCATTTGGCCAACTAGTCTTTTTATCATATAAAGTACAATCATTATTTGTTTGTCGAGTTAAACATTTATATGCAACACTTGGCTTAGCAACGGGCACTTCAAACTCAGACAGAATCTCGCCTGTTGCTCTGGTATTATGTCCAAGTAAATAAGCCCCAGTTTCGGCATAGGCTGTGACCAACGGTGATTCTGGGTTATTTAATAAAGCAACAAGTGTTGCAGGAAGACTACCAATAAGCCCAAGTACATCTGTAACTAAACCAAGAATATTAAGCCCATCAAGTACATTTCCAAGAATGCCCACAACTTTATCCAACGTATTTCCCAATGGATCCGAACTTGGTGCCAAACCATCTATTGCAGCTTTAAGAGCTTTTCGCTGGTTACTATCATCGGCTACGACTGTACCACTTTCATCTTTATCTCCCTTTTTATAGCCTAGCTCTAGCGCAGGCACGACAATCATTCCTGCTTTTGGGTTTACCCCACTACTGTTTTTAGCAGGAGCAACCGTAAGTCCTATTGCTGTTTTAGGAGATAATGCCGTAACCCCATTCTTAGCATTACCATTTAAAACATCACGCACAGCCATTTTGATTCGGGATAAACGACTATAACAGCGATAACCTTCACCCAAATTAATATTCACGGAAAGGATTTTATTACTCCGAACAGGTTCACTTGCGTCAAGCTTAGAAAATGGCGTACAACTGGCACGCATATAATCTAATGAACTTTGCAAACCCAATAAGCTATTTTTTTGGGTTCCTGTGATGGTGTCGACCGTACCTAATAAGTCTAAAACTGCTTTTGGAAAAACCACATCACAATAGGCTTCTGTTCCAGCTGGTGGCGTCAACTTAACATCCACAACAGGCAATGCCCCAACAACTGCAAATACCTTACTGCTGATACATAATGGATAGTCTTTTAATAAGTCCAATGCAGGAGATCCCATACTTTGGGAGGTATCTACCATTAACATAATGGTGCTATTTCCCCCACTACTCCCTTGTCGGTAGATCTCAACATCACTTGCATGAACCGAGGGTGAAACAATAAAGAAACATGACAATGCAGAACCGATCAATACAATCCATTTCATGTTGTTATTACTTACATTGATTGGTTTTTGTTGTTTCATCTTATTATTTTTCATGATCATTTCTCCCTTATGAACCTGACGGCTCAAAGTCAGATAAGAAGCGATATTCTGCAACTTGTGTGCTATATAAAATATTTTTCTCTTGTAGGCACTGAACCAATCCTGTTTCTTTTTTTTCAATCGCTTCTGGCGTTAGCTCAATACTTTTATTCAAACACCCTGTTTTCGTATCAAATAAATCACTATTAGGGTTTGAAAGTAGCCCTTCCATTACTGAGGTCACCTGTACACGCAAACGAATACTATTCTCTGTTTTTGCACCAATGACATCTGTGCCACGCGCTAAATCCGAGAAAGGTTGAGCCGTAGAGGCTGCTTTTTTAATATGAACCTGTGTCACCACTTGTGAGCGTCCGCCAGAAAACTTGGTTACATCACGTTTATCTTCGCTACTAAGTGCCTGACATGCTCCACCACCTGTTGCCATCAACTGACTATGTTTCGTCGCACCATCCCAATACAACCAACTTGCATTTGACAAGTTAAAAGGTTGGGTTCCCTTAAAACAGAAAACCAGTTCTTTATTCCAGTTATCCTCATTCTTAAAGAAACCGACAATCCCATTCGTAGAGGCCATATTCTGCTGAATATCCGGATTTTGAAAATACATCAATGCTGCATCAGCATTTTGTCCTAATAACGTTTGTATTTGATTATTACTCACTAATTTTAATGAGCTCACACTTTGTCGAATAGCTAGAGTCCCTATGATCGTGATCATCAATACAATCATCAGTACAACAATCAGTGTCGAGCCACGATGAACATATCTCATGTTCCAGCCCCCCCATTTGTACAGGTTGTGGTTTTACTGCTATCGCAACCCTCTGAGACCCACCCCATCGCATTTCTTAAAGAAATTGTTTGATCCACAGCCTGGCGTAAATAATTATCCTGAGAAGCAGGCGTGAGACTAACTTTGGTACCAAGGACTTGAAATGGCTCTTTATTTCTTTGGTTAATCACAGCTTGATTGCCTGTTTTATTATCCGAACGAACCAAGACACCAATTTGAATGGCATGCACATGCGGACGAACAGTCAAGGTGACACCATCAATATTTTTTTTAGCTGGCGTCAATGCCATATAGTTCTTTACATCTGTATAAGCTAGGGTACTATTGGTGCTATTAAGGTCGCCATCCATATACCCCAAACGAATCTGGAAAAAATCCACATTAGGTAAAATGACCTGACTTGTACCCCAAGCCAGTTTTAAGCGGTCTGTTGTTGTTTTGGTGTCAAGCGTCGCTTGTGTATATTGTGCCGCTTGACACCGTAAAGATTGCCGCGGGTCCGTTGACGTTGAACCAACATAATAACGCTGTACCACGAAAGTCCCATTCGCAACATCCGCACCAGAACAATCAAGACCGCCTTGAGGTGCTTGATAACGAATCAGCAATTGATCATTGGTTAAACCCGTTACATTGGCATTCCCAAAACTAGTGACTTGGTTATTGGCAAAACAGTCTGCACAATTTAGATCAACTGCCCCGCCCACATTATTTGAAGTCAGTAAAATACCTGCATACGCAGTTTGGTCATTAATCGCTGGGACTGGGGAGCTTAAATTTGCTTTACGAATATCATCAACAATAAAGTTCAGCCCCAAACTAGCATTGTCTTGAATATGCGCCATTGCTTTTTGCAATTTATAACTGGTAATCCCTGTAATAAAAAGCTGAATAGCAGCTGCCACAATTAATAAACCCAAAGTGAGTGAGATCATTAATTCAATCAAAGTAAAGCCTGACTGGGCTTTAACATGTTTGGCGTAGAGAAGGCCTGTTTCCATTTTAATATGCCTCCAAGAACAAGCAGTGTGATCCAGAAACATAGACACCATCTTTAACACATACTGCAATGCCCTGATCACCTGCGAGATTGGTTTCATCCCAAGCCACATAGATACATTGTCGATTACTTCCTGTTGGACACTGATCGACAGCGAGGTTCATGCCATTATTTTTGGCATCAAGTGCCGCATTTTGTAAGTCTTGTAAAGCAATCTTTTCAGGTATATCCGCTACAATTGCAACCTCAGTTTTAGGGACTTCAACCGCTTTCACTTTATATTTCCCAGCACGGGCCGCTTGTGGATTCGCCCGCATACGTTCTGCAAGATCACGTGCAATCGTGAGTGCCAAGACCTGTTTATTCGCTTCAAAACTGGCATCAATTGCCCGCAACTGCAAAGCAGCAAAGCCCAATACACTGATTGCCAATAAAACCAGAGCAACTAATACTTCAACAAGCCCAACACCTTTCTGCTTTTGAATATTCATGTGCAAGCTCCTTCTTTAACTGTTGTATCTCCAATCACCCCGACCTGAATACAATAAGAAAGATTTTGTCGCTCTAAAATAAAATTCTTTTGTGCAGCAAGGCTGCCATTTCGTCTAAAGCTAAGATTGGTCGAGGAGCTATTGGCACTGGTCACACCATGATCTAAACGTGCAATAAAGATTCGTTGTGTTTCTGCTTTTGGAATGGCAATGGCTGTAGCACAATCGTCGTTGGATAAAGAGGCTAAACAGACTCCTGTACTCTGTCGTAACAAAACAGCTTGACTACGAGCTTCTGAAATTTTCATCACCAGTTCACGGGCAGAAGACTCTAACTTTTGGCGGCTATACATGGTTGCAAATGAAGGAGCTGCCATTAAAACAATGATGGCTAAAACAGCGATCGTGATAATCAACTCAACTAAGGTAAATCCTGAGCGAAAATGAACAAAGCTCTGCTTTGTCTGAACACAAGACGGAGAGCTACGCTCGAAGTTGCACGGAGGAAGTTGGACAACACTCAACCCTATCCCAAGACGAGAAGCTATGCTTCGAGTAGAAGGGTCGGTAAAGCTATGCTCTGTCTGAGCGCGAGACTGTAAGTCATCATGTGCTTGTTGCATACAGTCCTCCATATGCACAAATCTTTTTGTTTTAACGGACATTTTTATTAATTTTTTATTAAGCATTGATTTTAAAAATTATTTTTATAAAACCCTTATAGGTCTTTAATTTTAAATCAGTAAAATCAAATCGTTATATTAATAAGATGAACGTTATTTTCGTGATTGTTTTCATGTTTAATATTAATTTCCGTCTAAAATGCACCAAAATCCATCTTTAAGAGATAAAAGGTAGGTAAGGGCAGATAAATGATAAATGGGTCACATTCATTAATTATTGTTGTTAAAAATATTAAATAGTTTACAAAATCAACTGCTATAAAAAAAGCAAACACTGAGGTTTGCTTTTTTTAGTGAGTTAGCAGCTAGGGTGTTAACGGCCATCCCAATTTGTTGTTGCTGATGGGGTACATGCAGAACCACTATTCTTATCACTTCCTTTGTTCCAGCACCTATGTCCTTGATTATTCAGAACCACATGGCCATCTCCAGTTTGCCCATTTACAGGTGTCGCTGTAAGCGTCCAACTTCCAGCTGTAACATTCGACAATGCTAAATTGTATAAAGTTGATCCCGATTGTGGGCTTAAACCATTGTGGTGTATAGTATCAAGTGTGATTGCCTTGTTTTCTAGCGTTATAAAAGTAGAATTTATTGCTTTATATCGCTGTAAACTAGCAGCAATCTCTAACATTTCACTTTCTACTGCTACTCGTTTCGCCTTAGAAACATATTGATGGTATGATGGATAAACAATGGCAACCAAAATACCAATAACGGCAATCACAATCATAACTTCAACAAGTGTGAATCCTATTTCTTTACCATGTTTCACTATTTACTCCACACGGATTTGCTGACTTCAAGTTCGTACTGGTTAATACTTTAGATTCTAATAATTTGTCTTTCGTTCTACAACGAGTACCGCCGCTTATGAACAAATAACTATAATTTTGATCTTGTAAAGCATTACATGTCGCACAATCCGCCCCATAATTTACTGAAGAATTAGCTTCTGCTAATATCACCCACCCTTGTCCTAATGCACTTATATCATCTAATGCAACCGTAGGTACGGTAGCGTCTCTCACAAAAATTGTATATTTTTTTTGTGAACCCGTAGTATTAATAGGTACAGTTGTTGATGCCACAGCAAAACCCCTATAATTTAAATTCCGAGCTTTGTGTTGTTCTAACAAAGTTACTAAACGCTGTATCTCATGCTCTGCTTGAGATGCAGCTCCACGGCGTGCGAATTGCTGATAGCTAGGTATAACTAAGGCAGCAAATATAGCAATAATGACCAATACCACTAATAACTCAATCAAGGTAAAACCTTTATTCTTCATAAAAGCCTCCTTAATTAACGCTCATACCAACGCTGAGAAACGAATTTGGTCTTACCTGTATATTTTTTCAAATTCTCATTCGTTGGTAAGTTTAATACGATACCTCGATCCCGATTAATACCACCAAAACTAATACCGACATTTCCTTTCCCTAAAAAAATATCATTTGGGCGGTTATCAGATCCTGTTGAACCATCAGGATTTTTCTTTTTACATTCACCATACGGCAAACAAAACTGTGTGGCGTTACTCTCACCTCGTACCCCACCATAACAATCTACATTTGTAATATCTTTAGAAGAATCAAAAATGCTCACATATAGATCACTATCAATGGCAACAGATTCATTTAAAATACGCTTTTTAGTTCCAACAGGATAATACCAACCACCATTGCTTAATGCTGTTTCCGTATTACCATTGGTATTTTTTACCAAGTTTTTACCAGCCTCGCCACTTGGTTTAACATCTTGGGTATATAATTCTTTTGTAGCCAAAACAGGTAAGTTGCGACGGGTCACATCTTTATCATAGATTACATATACGGCATCATCAGCATTATTTCCCGCAGACATTGGATAACTAAGATTTCCTGAGCCAATAGTAACAGCTGCAAACAAACCATTCGTTGAGTTATGGATAGTAAACGTAGGTGCATTATAAAAACGAGGTACTTTTGTTGCTCCTGACATATCCAATATACGGACAGCTCGGGTTGCAAATTTTTCACCACTGTCATCAGTAGCCACACCAGCTTTCGCAGATG
This sequence comes from Acinetobacter sp. NIPH1876, assembly GCF_022808535.1. Classification (NCBI taxonomy): domain Bacteria; kingdom Pseudomonadati; phylum Pseudomonadota; class Gammaproteobacteria; order Moraxellales; family Moraxellaceae; genus Acinetobacter; species Acinetobacter sp. NIPH1876. The sequence continues at coordinate 8,176 of NZ_JALGBR010000010.1, read as the reverse complement.
CATTTAAATCAATACGCCAAACTTGCCCACCTAAATCACCAAAATACAGATGATCGACAAGCCCATCACTATTACGATCAACTGTTTTAATGTTCCCCACTACACTACGCTTCATGTCAGCCGCATACGTTCTTTCAGTATCTGTATTTGTTGAACCGGCATTGGCACTTGCCCACCATAACAAACTACCATCATTCGCATCAAACATATAAACCCCAGCGCCTTGATCAATATAGCTTGATGAAGGTGTATAGTCAGCTGAGCTCTCATAAATTGAGTCATAACCACCACCAACAAACATCACTAATTTCCGCTTACCTTGCCAATTTACCCATGCAATACTTGGTTTAGACCAGCTTTGTCCCATACAACCTAGGCCATTGGTGGCACTACATATACCTGTAGGATTTATACGAAATTTAAGCTTAGGTGTTCCGCTCGTTGATGTAACATTTGAAAGGTCTAAAGAATAATAACTCTTACCTCCCATACGCAAACCACCATAAAGCCATTGTTTACCACCATTCGCACTGGCAACGCTGACAATGGGCTCATTAGTTTTTTCACCAGATTTTGTGGCATATTCTGTATAGGCGGTCCATTGCCCATCTATTCCATAACGTAGAGTTGCACTTGGGTCATCTTGTTGGCCAATAAAACTCTCTGCTTGTCTATCTATCATTTCACTTGGTACAAAGCTGAAAATTTCTTTACCAGCATCACTATCCGTTGCACTTTTACCAGCACGAACAACATGCAACACACCTTGAGTTGTACCAAAAGCAATTAAATCATCACGATTATCATAGCTAATCGTCTCTGTATCTTTATCGTATTTGGTTGTTCCTTTTTGTGTAATTAGGATCGGTTTAGAGTGCATCACAGCACCCATTTGACGAAGTGTCGCATTAGTATTATTTAGAAAATTGTTAAATGCCGTATTTGCTTCATCCGTAATCGATGCAGCAACATCGCTACTTACATCGTAACCAAATAACGCAGCAACATAACCACGCTTACTGTCCACATTAAAGTTATTATCGGGATTATTGATTTTTAAATCTGCAGTTTTGATCTGTATTAGATCACCATCCGTGATTGGTTGGGCGACATATGTTGTATTATCGACCGCCAAACTCAACTTCCGATCAGTAAAAATTTTTCTCTCAGTCGTTACCGGATCCGTACCTGTCGTTGTAGTTGAACCTAATAATAACCGGCTTAATGCTCCACCAACTCGAACACGTATCGTTTCTTCTTCATCTATTCCGTTGACTTGCTTAACTTTAGTAATCTCTCGCATGATGTTTTGATCTGCCCAATAATCATTTGGGTTATCCACGCTCTGGCCCTTTCCTGTACCAGAGGTGATCATAACATCTGCACCATCTTGATCTTTCAAGGTATTATTTAGAACTTGATATTTTTTTAAATTTCCAACCCAAGTGGTGACTTTTAAATCTGGACGTGGATCAAATTGTGGGAAATAGCCCCAAGGCTGAATATTTTGAGTATCCAAGTTATCCACTGGAATAGTCACCGAGCCAGTAGTGACTGGTGGGATATATTTTTGCAATTTTTTCAGAAATCTTTTTACACTTTCAACAACATCTGCTGAACTTTGTCCAGGATACCATCCTCCTTGCCCCACTTCCCCCCATTTTTTTGCATTCAAAATATCAGAATCTGTACTGGTATCATCGCCAAAATCTTTACCAAAACCCACAACTGCTGTTTTTATTAAAACTCCTGCTGGGTTTTTAGTTGTGTCTAATAAAGCTTTAGCATAATTTCCAATGCAATCCCAAGAATTAGTTTTATCATGTAAATAACTCGTGGAACAATTAAAGTCAGCTCCTTTTGTACCTAAAGTGCTTTTCATAAAAGTCGTATAATTACCAGAGTTATTCGAATAATTTGGTTCACCATCAGTTAAAAAGTAAATTCCTTGAGTATTACATTGTTTCGCACTCGTCACTCGACTTGGCGCCAAATATTTGTTTCCATCCTGAATTGCTGTTTTGCCAATTGAATCAGTAAAACCTGTACTTGTTAGATTTTTAGTTGTTGCCCCCATCATATAAGCAGCTGCTTCAGCATAAGCGAAAGCCGTAGGTGTATTATTATTCGCCTGTAGACTAATCACAGCATCAATCATTCTTTGTCGATGAGTACGATAAACGGTGCCGAGATATAGAGTTGTTCGGGTATAAGAAGCATCTCTTCGTTGTGCTGTTATACCTGTTTGCTTTACTGTTGCAGTGCGCTGAAGATTCCTAGTACAGTTTTGTGAATTAGTTGTACAACTTCCTGCGGATGGTGATTTGTCTAAATATGAAGTCTGATAATTATTTGTATTTTCAGCGTCCGTATTTACTGCCCCATATTGTATCGTTGTCTCGTTTGGTGGGCTAGCAGTTGCTCCCGTTGGAACTGTATTTGTAGTTCTTTCCCAAGTAGAACAGTTATTACTTGTATCCCATACTTTACATATTTCACGAACTGTTGTGATTGTTTGCTCACGGGAAATCCAACTACTATCCGTAGAACCCGACCACCCCGTATTTCCACTCGGGTTTACTGGGTCAGGTGTCCAATTTCCATTATCGATCCAATTTATTACAGTAGAAACATTACACCATTTTGACCCACCTGTCCTTGTGCCATCTGTAGTAGTACAATTTTGTGTTCTTGTTCCTTTTTGAGCTAAAGTCTGAGAAGTATCCTTTGTTCTTGTTCTTGTTCTTGTTCTATCGTCTATCCATTGGATAGTCTCTACGGTTCTATATAATTGTCCATTTCCAATATCAACATTGTCACTTAAAGGGCGTGCCTCTAGTTTAATTCGACCATTTATACCACCAAACTCAGATAATCCTACGGCCAAATTGTCAGGTAATCTTGTTGTATCAGTATCACCTTGTAATAGTTTTAACATTCCATCCTTTAAACGTGTAATACGATCAGGATATTTTATTGACCCACTATAATCACCCTTACACCACTGGCGGCGATAGGGGGTAACACCTGTTACAGCCGACTCTACAGCAAAATCTCGTCCAAAATCTGTAGCACCACTTGGTAAATCGCACCCATAACCCGATTGACTATTAAAATAACGACTCATACTCCCTGATACATCCAACATAAACATTAAGGTAGTTTCAGATGTCTGCGGTGCCTTATATAACTCTACATCACTGGCCTGAGTTGAAACGGCCACGCTGGTTACGATGGTCATTGCAGCTGCTTGACAAGCAACGACTAATTTTTTTAGTTTCATAATTTTCATTGCATTATCCCCAATTAACTGCTTTTGGTGGCATAGCTCACCACTGCATAATCCATCACTTGCTGACTATAAGGCACACCAATTTTTTCAAAACAGTCTGTGATTGTTTCTGTATCAGAATCTTCAGTCGCCTTTTCATTGGTGTAATCTTTAAAACATTTATTAATTTCAGTTGTATTCGAAGACCATGAATTGCCACCTGTTGCCATACCTGGAATAATTGTTGTCACTACAACTCTTACAGGTTGAATATTATCAAGTTGAACCGTTGTAGTATCGGTACCAAGTGGATAAAACTTGAATGGAACATCACTATTCATACTACTTTTCTTAATCGCAACCTGTGAAATCATAACATCACGTCCACTACTAAAATCATTAGTGGTGTACTGGCAAAAACCAGTTATACCTAATTCATCATTCTTAATTTGCGTAATTTTTTTGGTATTATCACTCGGATCAGTCACTTCTTCCCATGACACAATACTGGCATTTTTTAAATCAAAGACATTTTTTTGTGTTTTCGGGCGATAACAAAAAACTAATTCTTTGGTTAGGAAATTATCAGACTTGACCATCCCCAACATTCCCAAAGAGCTTAAGTTTTTTTGCAAAATACTATTATTTTTATTGTCTTGTTCTATCGCAAAAAATACCGCATCGGCTGTTTGCTGCATTAAATTCCGTGCTTGACTATTTGTCGCAATGTTCAAACCGACAATACTTTGTTTAACAGCAAACGTACCTATAATTGTCATCAGTAATAAGATGAAGAGTACCGTTATCAGCGTTGCGCCTCGTTGGTCAAAAATACGCATTACAGACTCTCCATTAACCCATAACCATTACGTAATGCTACCGTTTGAGTAATCACCTCTCGGATATACCTTTTTGCTTTAGCATCATCTTTTAATGTAACTTTTTGATCTAGAATTTGAAATTTATCAGGAATTTCCTGATTACTAGGCACCGTCTCTACTCCACGCATTAATATACCTAGTTGTACTGACATGATTCTTGGACGAGAAGTACCATCTTTCACCAAAGTATTACTATCTCCCATATAGTCTTTCACTGACATATATTTGAACGTATCTGTAGTATTATCTTTGACTCCCAATAAAATATGGAAATGATCCACTCGACGCATAATCACTTCACCATTACCTCCATAACGGCTTATAGCAGTTGGTAGATCAGCTGTTTCCAATAAAGTTTCATACTGACCAGCATCACAGACCAACGCTAAATCATCTCCATCTTTTCTTAAGAAATAGCGTTGGATAATAAAGATACCTTTTTCAATCTCTTCTTTAGAAACTTTCCGCCCCTCACAGTCCATTGAACCTGGCACAATGGCTTTATATTGAATAACCAACTGGTCACTTTTGTATTCTTGAATATTACTTGCACCAGACCAACTTGCTTGACCAACACCCTGAGTGAGTAACGCAATTTTTGTGGTATTTTCATCAGTTAGATGAAAAGGTAAATTTGCAGATTGTGTTTTCTGATCATCAGCAGATAATGATGTATAACTTTTTAAACTTGTCAGTACAATTCCACTATATAAGTTACGATCATTAAGAATGGCTAGATTCGCATCTAAATTTGCCATACGAATATCTTTAGTAATGTAATTCAATCCAAAATTGCCATTATCTTGGAGCTCAGATAGCGTTTTCTGTAAATTATAATTAATAGAACCCGAAACAAATAATTGAAATCCCGCTGCAACAATAATTAGCCCAAGAGCCAATGCGACGATCAGTTCGATCAAAGTCATACCTAGTTGTTTGTTCATTTTAGTACGCCTCCAATACGATGCATTTTGTATCCGAGCCATAATTGCCATTGTGAGTACAGTCATTACTATCTGTACCATCTTGTGGATTCGTCTCATCCCAAGCCACATAAATGCAGTAACGATTCCGCTGTATCTCCGTATCTGCTGCACATTGATTCACACCAATCTTCATCCCTTTTTGATAAGCGTTATAAAGAGCTTGTTTTGCATCTTCAGCTGCAAATTTTTCACTATCACAAGCGGTGGCATTTGAAAAACATGCTGAATAGCTATAAGAGCTCAAATTCTCTTTACCACTAAAAGCTCTCACATACGCCTTATAAACTTCTTTCTTACCTTGCTCGTCAGTACCTTCAATCTCTTTAGTCAAACCATCTTGATTCGCCCGAATACGCTCAGCAATATCTTTGGCCAAACTCATCGCCTGAATACGCTTAGATGCTTCGATTGAGGAATCCAATGCTTTGACTTGTAATAGGGCAAAACCCAAAATGCCAATAGCCAGCAATAAAAGTGCTACAAGCACCTCAACCAACCCCATTCCCTGTTGATGATGTTCTGCTTGCATTTATGAACACTCCTGTCCTTGCTTAGACCCACTTTTTGTAGTCACTTTCCCTAAAGGAGTTATTTCTACATAATTCGTTGTCACCCCATTGGAAACAATAACCTGAATAGCCGAGAGCGTTAAATCTTCTCGTTGATTATGACCATCATCATCCGTAAAATTGCGAGAAAGTTGGGCACTTCCATCTGTTAGAAATACCAGTCTATCAATACCTTCGATTTCTTCTCCATTCCATGCATTACTTTCACAGTTAAACTGTAAGTATGATATTTGCTGATCGCCTGGAACAGACCAGTACAAAATTTGTGGGGTTGGACTTCCAGCTTCACCAAGATTTACAGTTACCCTATACCGATGTAAAACAGCATCATAACGAGCTTGAATTAATGTTTTTTCAAGGTCTTTAGTTGAATGTTCAATTTTCTGCCTTGCTCTTGCTTTTTGAAAATTAGGCATTGCAATGGACGCAACAATTACCAGTACCACCATCGTCACCAGCAATTCAATTAAGGTGAACCCCCGAGTTTTCCCCATTTCCCCAGCACCTAATGCTTAAAATTCACTACTCTATATTAAATTTTATTTTTACAGAACCAATACAAAGCAGATAAGCACCAAAAAAAAACGGATGGAGTGCAATCCATCCGTTTCCAGTTCACATTTTTCTAATAAAATTAGGCTTGTATCACTTGGATACGCAACTCTTTTGGTAGACTAAAGGTAATGTTTTCCTCACGTCCTTGTAGTTCTTTTGGTGGCGTCGCACCCCAATCTTGTAAGCGCTGAATCACTTGTTTAATTAAAATTTCTGGGGCTGATGCACCTGCAGTGACACCAATTTTGCTCTCTGCTTTAAACCAATCTTTTTCAAGTTGATCCGCATTATCGACCAAATACGCCGACTTACCCATACGCTCAGCCAACTCACGTAAACGATTCGAGTTTGACGAGTTTGGTGAACCGACCACTAGAACCACATCACATTGTTCAGCTAGATCACGCACTGCATCCTGACGATTTTGGGTGGCATAGCAAATATCATCTTTACGCGGGCCTTGAATTTTTGGAAATTTACTTCGAAGCGCATCAATCACTTTACCTGTATCATCAATTGAGAGTGTAGTCTGAGTAACAAAAGCGACTTTTTCAGGATGTCTTACCATTAAAGCCTCAACATCCTGTTCATCTTCAACCAGATAAATCTCACCACCACGTGACTTATCGTATTGCCCCATGGTACCTTCAACTTCTGGGTGACCTTCATGTCCAATCAGGATGGCCTCAGTCCCTTCGCGTGCATATTTGGTCACTTCAATATGAACTTTAGTCACTAATGGGCAGGTCGCATCAAATACTTTTAGACCACGACGATCGGCTTCTTGCTGTACTGCTTTCGATACGCCATGTGCACTAAAAATCACAATTGAATCATCAGGAACCTGATCCAATTCATCGACGAATACAGCACCTCGCTGACGTAAATCATCGACCACAAATTTGTTGTGCACCACTTCATGGCGTACATAAATAGGTGGGTTAAAACATTCCAGTGCTCGATTGACGATTGCTATAGCACGGTCAACTCCAGCACAAAAGCCTCGTGGATTGGCCAACACGATTTCCATAACATCCTCTCTCATGATCTGAATTTTTACACCAAACTATTTCGTTTAATGACACGCTACACTACAATAGCCAAGATATTTTATCATATTCAGGAAAAATATCATGTCGGGTCTATTGTTTGTCGTTTCTGCAGCCTCAGGAACAGGCAAAACATCTTTGGTCAAAGCCCTACTCGATCGAGTCAGCAACTTACACGTTTCTGTCTCACATACTACACGCGGTCAACGCCCTGGTGAACTTGATGGTGTTCACTACCATTTTACCAATAAAGAAAGCTTTTTAGCACAAGTTAATGAAGGCGGTTTCATCGAATATGCAGAAGTATTCGGAAATTATTATGGTACCTCACAAGCCAAGGTCAAAGAACAACTGCTACAAGGTCATGATGTTTTACTCGAAATTGACTGGCAAGGTGCTGAACAGGTTCGTCGACTTTTTCCTGAATCGAAACAAATCTTTATTCTCCCTCCAACACAATATGATTTAAGGCAACGTCTTTCAAATCGTGGCACAGATTCTGTTGATGTCATTGAACATCGTTTAAGTTGTGCAGTTGAAGATATGCGTCATTTTGCCAGTTTTGACTATGTCATTATTAATGATGATTTCAATAAAGCAGTACATGATTTAGAAGCAATTATCGCTGCAAATCGTTTGGTTACTTTGCAACAAAGTGTGCGTCATCAACAATTAATCGAAAACTTACTTACCCTTGATCGTGAATAACTTGAGTCTGGGCTAAAAGCCTTTTATACTACTCAGTCTTTTCAAATGTAATGTTCAAACGAGACAACTTATGGGGTAATCCCCCCGAAAAATAAAAGGATGTAAAAGTAGAATTTTCTCTTAAGATAGAAGCAGGAGATTCTGCATGAAAACATCT